>JALTEL010000147.1 GCA_027073945.1 Caldifarciminota bacterium
TCCCTGACCTGGCTATACTACTACCCATAGCTTAAGAAAAGACTGCTACAGCCTGCTGCTGAACGCTCAAAAGGACCTCTTATGCTGCATCACAAAATTCACTCGCGCTTATATGAAATATCCAGTTTTCGCAATTCAGTACTGACTTAGAAATCCATTGAAAGTATCAATAAGTGCGTCGATCATATCCATTTCAAACATTGGAGAAAGTCCTATATAGAAACCTCGTTTATGCACTTCATCGGCTCCTGGTAGTGGCCCAGTCTTAAGTTTTGTCTCAATAAATAATTCTGCAGCAGGATGTCTTGCTATATTACCAGCTACAATTGGGCGAGTTTCTACGCCGTTTTTTTCTAAATACTTAGTAATTTCCTGGCGCGTAAAAGGTGCTTTCTGATCCACCATGAGTGGCAAAGCCATCCATGACGGTTTCGCCTCATGATGTATAATTGGGCAGGAAAGATAAGGGGTTTTTTTTATATAATCGATAAAACGTGAAGCTAACATAGATCTACGTTGATTGAAAAATGAAAGTTTGGATAACTGGCATAATCCAAATGCAGCTTGAAGTTCAGTAGGACGAACATTAAACCCCCAATTGACAAAAGTATAACGTGGATCTATATTACAATTTGTTTTAACATGGTTTTCAATATCCACGTTGCGCATCCAGCCATGCGCTCTGAGGATTCTAAGTTCGTCAGCAGTTTCTTTATCAGGACAGGCAATTATGCCTCCTTCCATTGTAACCATATGATGCGAAAAGAAAAATGAAAACGCACTACCGACCCCAAAATTACCGACCTTCACCCCATTCCATTCGGCGCCCAAAGCTTCACAACTATCTTCTATAATTAGAAGATTATGCTTTTTTGCAATATCAAGTATTTGATCCATTTGACAGGGGTTCCCTAAAAGATGCACCAAAAATATTGCGCGCGTTCTCGTGCTGATCTTACATTTTAAATCATCAAGGTCAATATTTAAGGTTCTTGGATCTACATCCACCAAAGACACCTTTAACCCTGCCATCATGGTAGACCATATCTGGGTAGGCCAGGTAACGGCAGGGATAAGAACCTCATCATCTTTATGGAGCAAAGGATTACGAGGATTTGTCAACAGGAAACAAAGAAGCAGATCAGCCGAAGAACCACTATTAACCATTACGGCGTCAACACAACCTTGATATTCGGCAAACTGTCGTTCAAATTCTCTGGTCTTTTCCCACATTGTCGTTCGAAAAGTACACATTGAGTCGAGTGCTTCGATTATTTCTTCAACTCCATATGTTGCCATGGCGAGTGGATACCAATATTTTTGGGGCTTTGCCTCATTTATTCGGCTTGATGATTCCAACAATAATTGGATTACGCCAATAAGTTTACGTGTATCTTCATTATTCATGACCTTATCCGTCCTGCTGCTTTAAGTTGCAGGTATTCCTTAATTGTTTGTCGAATACCTTGCTCTAAATCAATACGAGGTTGAAAACCTAATTTATTCAATTTCGAAACATCCAGACACTTGCGTGGCATACCATCTGGTTTGCTCGGATCCCACTTAATCTCTCCTTTATATCCAACTTCCTTGGCAATAAGGTGAGCAAGATCTCGAATCGAAACATCAATCCCAGTTCCAACATTGACTATTTCTGGCGTCTCATAACTATCCATAAGAAAAAGCAAAGCCTCTGCAACATCATCTACATGAATAAATTCGCGCCTTGCCGCCCCAGTTCCCCAAAGCGTTACTTCCTCAACTTTTTGTTCCTGTGCATCTACAAAACGCCGTACTAATGCTGATAACACGTGAGAACGATGGAATTCAAAATGATCATTAGTTCCATAGATATTGCAAGGCATGGGGCATATAGTTACCATATTATACTGCTGATAATAATATGCGGCAAGTTTTAAACCTATAATCTTAGCTAAAGCATAACCTTCATTAGTAGGCTCCAAAGGGCCTGTCAGAAGATATTCTTCTTTCATCGGCTGATGAGATTCACGTGGATAAATACATGAACTGCCAAGAAATAGGTTTTTTTGAGTCTTATATTTGTGACATGCCTCAAACAAATTTATTTCCATTTTAACATTTTCACTCAAAAATCCAACTGGATCCGCTATATTAGCTGCTATACCTCCAACTTTCGCAGCGATCATAAAAACATATTCAGGCTGGTGTATCGCAAAATAATCATCAACTGCTTTTTTGTCAGCGAGATCAAGTTCTAATCGGGAAGGAGTTAATATGTTTCTAAATCCACGTTTTTGCAACAGGCGATAAATGGCAGAGCCAACTATTCCTGTTGCACCTAAAATTAATATTCTACCATTTCGATCAATCATTATCCGGTCTCCTTACAAAAAATTACGATAGTTGCAGTGATGTTTAGAAAAGATATACAATTTATATTCACTCTGAGCTCACAAATTGAAAGTGGCTTGTCTTTCAGGCACCTTGATTTTGCACTCTTTCCCGATCTGCTTGGACCATTATTTTGACGAGTTTTTCAAATCTTACTTTTGGTTGCCAGTCTAATTTTTCTTTTGCTTTTGAGGCATCTCCTATTAAGATGTCCACTTCGGTCGGGCGATAATAACGGGGGTCAACTTCTACCACCACATCTCCAATATTTAAGTTTGAAGTTGATCCTGATGAGATGGCTTTTATAATGCCTTTTTCATTTTCATCTTTTCCATGCCACTCAAGCTCTATCCCAAGCTCTTTAAAAGCATGCTCACAAAACTCTCTGACTGTGTGCGTTTCTCCGGTAGCTAATAAAAAATCGTCTGGCTCTTTTTGCTGAAGGATCTTCCACATTCCCTCGCAATATTCAGGCGCATACCCCCAATCTCGTTTTGCGTTGAGATTCCCCAGATATAGTTTTTGTTTCAAGCCTAAACTTATCATTACCGCAGCCTTCGTTATTTTACGCGTTACAAAATTCTCGCCACGGCGGGGGCTTTCATGATTAAACCTCAAGTTTCGGACTTGGATTAACCTCTTGAAAATTAACTAAAAATAGCCATGTCTGCTAAATTCTATTTTTTGTTGCAGTATCCAATAAGAATATATAACTACTAGTAATAG
>JALTEL010000148.1 GCA_027073945.1 Caldifarciminota bacterium
CCGGTGAACTTGAATCTGCAGGACAGAAATCCTATTCCGCTGCCCCTGCCATAGTCAGAATGATTAAGCAAAATAACGAACAGAACACCCAGAAAACAGCTGATTCTGAACCTTACGAAAATGGAGGTTTCGCTCAAAAAACTGTGGAATGTGATGCCTCATCTTTGAGTCTTATCACCGGCAAAGTTCATGATCATGATCTTTTGAAACTATCAGATGATGAATTCGTGCTGTATGCTGAAAAAAACGGAGACCCTTTATTGCCTGCTAAGATAGTTTATATAGCAGTTCCACCTGGTTCCAGACCGGAAAATATAAAGGTGAACGTCATAGATAAAGAAATTCTAAATAAAAAGTTTACCATCCTCCCGAAACAGCCTGAAACTACAACAAATGAAATTTATAAAGGTGACTTTTCGGATCTGCGGGCAGATTTAAAGGCATCTCATAATCCGTTCCCGGCATCTCCTGTTCAATTCATAGAAACCGCTACAGTCCGCGGGCAAAGTATGTTTGTCTTTCGGATTTGGCCCCTTCAGTATATACCTGCAGATGGTTCAATTATTTTTAACAAGCGCTTTACATGGGAATTTGCTGAAAGCGCTCAACTCATTCCTACCCTTAAATACAAAAAAAAAGCACCAATTATTGACAAAATGATAAGTGCTGTAGTTATAAATCCCGAGCAGTTGCAGAGTGCTGCCTCCACCACTATTTCGCAAACAGGCGATGTTGTACCCACCAATACAGATTGTGATTATTTGATCATTACCAGCGGTTTACTTGCCGATGCGTTTCAAGTTCTGGCTGACTACAGGGCTGGATTGGGATTACAGACAGATGTTGTCACAACTGCATTTATAGATGACAACTATTCCGGTAATGACCTCCAGGCAAAAATCAAAGACTGTATAATTGACTATGCCACGAACAGGGGTACACTCTGGGTCCTTCTCGGCGGAGATGACTCTGTGGTGCCTGATCGTAACTGTTACGCATCGGTTAATTCAGCCAACGGGCTCGTGGAGGACGCTACAATTCCCACGGATTTATATTATGCCGGGCTTGATGACGTGAACTGGAACGATGACGGGGATAATAGAAATTGCGAAACTCAGGCAAATGGAGATACGATAGATATGTATCCCGATGTATTTGTGGGAAGGGCACCGGTCAGGACTGTAAATGATGTCAACGCATTTGTTTCAAAAACAACAGGCTATACCACAAATCCTGCTCCTGGAAATTTTGCTGAATCCGCCCTTCTCTGCGGAATTAAGCTATGGAACACATGGGATGGTGCAAGTGATGCTGAAAGACGTACAGAAGACATGTGGAATAACTACATGGCTCCTTACTGGGATGGGTTTAGGTACCGATTTTACGATACTGGAACCGATTTTTACGGAGGAGCAGATTACAATGTTACAAGCGCTCATCTCCAGGATCAGATAAGCGATGGATACGGACTGATATTTGTTGCATCGCACGGCAATCAAACCATATGGTCTATGGAAAGCGGGAGTTGTTTCGGTACGGGCAATGCACTTGAATGCACAAATATAGACCGCCAGGGAATTATATACACCATGGCGTGTATTACAAATGCATTTGACCAGGAAAAATATGGCAATGACCCCTGTCTGTCTGAAGCCTTCCTGCGAAACGGAAACGGAGGAGCAGTTGCCTATATAGGCAGCAGCAGATACGGCTGGGGAAACGGGAGTAAAACCCAGCAACCAGGTACGTCAATAGAATATGCCAGGGAATTTTTTCACCAGCTCTTTGACAGTTCTGCCATGGAATCTGGTATAGGAAATGGCCCTGCACCTTCTGACTATCCTAAAATACTTGGCGCTGTGTATGCCTCTCACAAAATGTATTATGCTGTAAATTCAGCATCCAGCGGACCTTACAGGTGGCTCCAATTTGCTTTGAATCTCATGGGTGATCCATATCTGAAAATTCATACTGAGCCACCTGTTGTTCTTTCTCCCCCGGTGATTGACAGCTTTAATTTTGATGGATGTATTTCAGAACTTGACACCTCCAGTATTTTAGTAACTGCTACTGACCCTTCAGGGGGGAATTTAAGCTATAAATGGGAGGGCTTATACAACGACAGCATTCCTGGCAACGGGGCTGAAGTAACATTTAACCCGCCTGATGTTAATCATCATCTTTGTCCCTACCCTGTAAAAGTAACCGTTACTTCAGATCAAAGCGGTCTGTCAACCACAGAATCAATTTATATTTATGTGCACCTTGCCGGGGACAATGATAAAGACGGGGATGTGGATGGAAAAGATATATCAATAATGGCAGGCAGCAGCAGTGCCGATCTTGCCGCATTAGCAGAAGAATTTGGCAGAATCGATGGTTGTACGTGTGTGCAATAGAAATGTTGTTACAGGCAACATTGATTATGCTGCCTTTTAAAAAATAATAAATCAAATTTTGATCCCATTTCATAGAATGATATGTTCAAAATGAATCTGACAGAAATCCTGTTCCTCTGAACAGAAAAAGATTATTTTGTTAAATTCATAATATTGAATGACCTGCCTGACTTTAAGCAAGCCATTGTTTATACCAGTTTTCTCTTTACCAATATAACGGCCATGGGTCAATATAGAGACTATCAGTCAGCCTCTAAGAATCAAAGATTCTGACAAATGTAGAAATACGTTCTATTTCATATAACGGACATGAAACCGAGCTGAACAGCATTACAGCGCATCACAACGAACATAAAAAGAGCATCAGTTACTTTGCCAAAAGTGAGTTCTTTCTTATAAAAATGGCCTTGGGACCAATATAGAGACTATCTAACGGCCTCTCAATAAATTTAGAAACTCTTATTATTAACGGTACGTTGAAGGAGTTTCTTATAAAAAACATAAGGAGATAATTTAATTATTATGAAAAGAGAATTATTTGTAAAATTTTTGCTTTTTTGCTTTGTACTTATGATACCTGCATTCTGCCAGGCATCCGGACTCTTGATGGACAAGGGACAGATTCGTTCCGGTTATGAAGTTTATCATGGAAATTTACATACACCGATAAATTTTCATGCACCATCGCACTATCCC
>JALTEL010000149.1 GCA_027073945.1 Caldifarciminota bacterium
GGTAATATTCTCTGTATGAAATATAGAATGTATTAGAAAAGTTTAAGGAGGTTGGAGATGGCAAATACGCCTTTGGATCCTATATTCGAGTCGCAGCTGGAAGGGGTCGGAGAAACAACATACGAAGATGTAAAGGAATTCATGGACACGCTTCTAACAAAATCACCGCATCATATTATAATAGAAGAATTTGAAAAGATAGCTGAGTATGTTGTTCTATTGGAAAAAATTCTCGATGAGAAAGAAATAGATTTCAGCGAAGATATTTTATACTCAAAAAAGGCTGAGAATTTTGACGAGATAGAGGATCAAAAGAGACTGTTTTTATTGCATTTCGCAGGCGGTATTGTCAGAAAAGAGAGTTCCACAATATAAAATATTACCGAGTATGCAAAAAAGTTTTTTATATCTGTGTGCTGCAGCTACCCCTCTACGGGTTTGGAGGTTGTTAAGTTATGAATCCCGAATTTTGGTTTACGGAAAAATACAGTGATACATGCGGCTTTACGTTTAAAGTGAAAGATGTTTTAACTACACAAAAAAGTGCCTATCAGAGGCTTGATATACTTGATACATACGATTTTGGGAGGGTGATGCTGCTTGACGGTCTGGTTATGCTCACTGAAAGGGATGAATTTGTTTATCATGAAATGATAACGAACGTTCCGCTCTTTGCACATCCCGACCCTAAAGATGTACTTGTTATAGGCGGAGGTGACGGCGGAACGGCCAGGGAGCTTGCAAAACATACATATCTTAATTCTATAACAGAGGTTGAAATAGACAACACTGTTGTTGAGGGCGCAAAGCACTATATGCCCTTTGTAGGATGCGGATATGAAGATGAAAAGGTGAATCTGATTATAGGTGACGGTATAGAATTTGTTAAAAATAAAAAAAACGCTTATGATATTATAATAATAGATTCAACCGACCCGTTTGGACCGGCTGAAGGGCTGTTCAGTGGAGAGTTTTATTCGAATGTTAAGAATGCTTTAAGAGACAACGGATTTGTTGTGGCTCAAGCCGAGAATCCTTATTATGATACGAAATGGATGATGCGTTCGGTTAATAATATGAGAAAGGCTTTTGAAAACAGTGTTGAGTGCTATCTTGCATACATTCCTACCTATCCATCAGGTATGTGGAATTTTGCAATTGGGTATAAGAATAGCGTGCCTTCAAAGATGTTTGATAAAAAACGTTACGATGATTTGATGTTAAAGTTTCAATATTATAACGAAGAGATACACAGAGCGTGCTTTGCTCTTCCGAACTTTGTAAGAGATCTGCTAAAAAAGCGATAAAAAACTTGACAATTTGTGAAAAAATTGAATTATGTGGGGAGCGATTTTCTAAGGCGGAGGGTTTTATGGACAACGCTACATTGGAAGAATTAAAAGCAAGATTATTGTCTTTAAAAAAAGAAATAATTTTAAGAATCAAAAAAAATGCCGAAAAAGTCAATAATATAGCGGTTAAGGGCGATGAGGCGGATTTTTCGAATGCGGTTTATTCGCGTGAGGTTCTCTACGACCTTTTGGAAAAGGACAGGGCACACCTCAGGGAGATAGATGAGTCTTTATATAGCATAGAAAACGGCACATACGGAAAATGTCTCAGATGCGGTAAGGATATAGAAATAGAGAGGATGAAGGCAAAGCCGACAGCAAAATATTGCATAAAATGCAGGGCTATTGTTGAATCTGGCGTATAAACTATTTCAGAAATATTTTGTTAATTTCATATTTCCTCAGCACTGTCTACTTTGCAACAGAAAGAGCAGCTGGTATTTATGTAACGACTGTTTAAGTGCTCTTATTCCATACAAAAAAAGCAGATGCCTGATCTGTTCCAAGCCTATTCCGTATTCCAAAAAGGAATTAATATGTCCTGCATGTTTGTCAAAAAAGCGCTATTTTGATAAGGGGTATTCACTTTTCAACTATAAAGAGGAATCTGTTAAAAAAATTGTTGAATTTATAAAATTCTATGATTATCCCCAGTTGTCAAAAATACTGCTGCATTTTAAAGAGTATGTCGCCTCATTGGATATATTTAAGGATTGCGAATTTATTGTACCTGTTCCCATGCATTCAAAGGATATAAAAAAGCGAGGATACAATCAATCTGTGTTTATCTCCAAGGTTGTATCAAAAATCACAGGTATACCTGTTAATTATAGCATGTTATGCAAAATAAAACTCACAGAAAAGCAGGTGGGTTTGAGCTACAGTAAAAGAATTAAGAATCTTTCGGGCGCTTTTGTGTTTAATCGCTATGCGAAAAAGGCATCAAGGGTTGTTTTGGTAGATGATGTGTTCACAACGGGTTCAACCATAAATGAATGCTCCAAAGTTCTGCTGAAAAACGGAATTAAAAGCAATTTTTTCACTATTGCTACAACACCCTCGGGTTTTATAGATGATAGTTAGGAAAATTTATCTATAAAATTAAAGCTTTTCGCCTTCTTTCGGCACTATACAGATAACAACAAAATCACTTTTACCCGTATTCCTGTACTGATGTTCTACATTCAGAGGAACGTAGGCGACGCAGTCTTTTTTCATCTTGTACTCTTTGCCGTCCATATATAAAATTCCTTCGCCTTCAACAATGTAATTTATGTGCGGCCAGGGATGGCTGTGTTTTGGAGTGTACCCCTCTTTTTCTATTCTGAATAGTCTCATGACATGATTTTCCCACCCCTCATTCGGTCCTATTAAAATTCTTTTGCCTACATTTTTTGCACCTTCCATATCCATCTTCGTTTCTTTTATCTTATCGATACAGGAAACAAACATAGCAATTCCTCCGTTTTTTCTTTAAAAATTTTAACTATTATATTAAATTATGGTATTATTGAACAGTGAAAAGAGTGAAAACAGACACTATAGTCAAAAAGCAAATTAAAGGGGTATTTATATGAAGATGATGGATATGTACAGACCTCAATTGCCAAAAAGAGCGTAATATGGACTGGGTGCATATTGTATCGTACTACGGATTTGTAATTACGGTAGGTTTGTCCATAGTACTGGTTCTAATGCATATGTTATACCAGAATCGTACACCTACAAGTA
>JALTEL010000150.1 GCA_027073945.1 Caldifarciminota bacterium
GTCCTATTGTTCGCGGGCGGAATAAAAATACACTCCGTATTAACGGAACCAAGGGTCTCGGATTGGAACTACCACCAACTACAAAGAATAGATAAAACGCCAACCAATTTTTCGTTTGTGGTTTTCGGTGACAACAAGAATTCCATAACGACATTCAATGATTTAATAAGCAAAGTGAACAAAGAAAGCGCTCTTTTTGCCATTGATGTGGGTGACTTGGTTTATGACGGGGATAATGAAAAATTCAGATTTTTTTTAAATCAGATTAAAAAACTGAATAAGCCATCACTGACCGTTTTCGGTAACCATGATGCAAAAGACGAGGGGAGAGCTGCTTATTACAATCTATTCGGACCGTTTTATTATGCTTTTTCCGTGGGGAACAGCTATTTTATTGTTCTGGACAATTCGAACGAAAGGAATCTTGACGATGAGCAATTCGTCTGGTTAAAAAATGAATTGAAAATAAGTCAAAGCTATCAAAATCGCTTTGTATTTATGCACGTTCCGCTTTATGACCCCAGAAAGGGAAGCTATAAAAAGGGTCATAGTTTAAAAGATTTGAATTTTGCAAAGAAATTGAATAACCTATTTGACAATAATAACATAACTATGCTTTTCGTATCCCACATTCATGGCTATTTTAAAGGAACATGGGGGAAAACACCATATATAATAACTGGTGGAGCAGGTGCAGAATTGGCAGGTTCTGGTCCAAAGCACTATTTTTATCATTATATCAAAGTATCTGTTGATAGTAATACTGTTAAATATAAGGTTGTTAAACTGAAAAGTCCTGATTTTGAATTATTGGACAGATTGACTTATGATGCCTGGATATACATCTATGCTTTCTTTGCGATCCATTTTATTGATGTTTTATTGATATTGGCTTTAGCCTATTTGGGTATTTACGTTCTTTCCGTCAAGTGGGGATGGAAAGTCGAAAGAATAAAAAAATAAGGGCTTTAAAAGAATTTACGGCTTTGGCAGTCTTTGCTTGCCGTGAAATAGAGGCTCTTAACAGCAAATTTATTTGTTTTTCTATATTTATAGGTGTATAATAGTTCTGTGACACTAATACAAGAAATTGTCAATATCCTGCATGCTTGTGAGCGGAAAGCCAAAATACCCGAAGTGAGCATTGAATATGGAGGTCATTTCTGTTCTCAAGGCTCATTATACCTGATAAAGCATCGGGAAATTAAAAATCAGGGGAGATTTATGATATGGTAAAGAACAGTGTTAAAGAGGAACCACTTGAAAAACAGCTTTGGAAAGCTGCTGATAAATTGAGGAAGAACATAGACGCTGCAGAATACAAGCATGTCGTACTTGGACTGATATTTCTAAGGTATATTTCTGATGCCTTTGAGAGTCTTTATGAAAAACTGAAAAAGGGCGAGGGGGACTATGAAGGTGCTGATCCGGAGGATATAGACGAATACAGGGCGGAAAATGTCTTTTTCGTGCCGCAAAAAGCAAGGTGGAGTTACTTAAAAGCCAATGCAAAGAACCCTGAAATAGGTAAAATCATAGATGAGGCTATGGATTTGATAGAAAAAGAAAACCCCTCTCTAAGGGGTGTTCTCCCAAAGGTGTATGCACAAGGTAATCTTGATCCTATAAATCTCGGTGGCCTGATAGACTTATTCAGCAATATAGCATTCCGGGAAGCAAAGGAAAGGAGTGCGGACATATTGGGCCATGTTTTCGAGTATTTTTTGGGCCAGTTTGCACTTGCTGAAGGCAAAAAAGGAGGTCAGTTCTACACACCGAGAAGTGTTGTGGAACTCCTTGTTGAAATGCTTGAGCCGTATAAAGGCAGAGTGTTTGACCCCTGCAGCGGTTCCGGTGGTATGTTTGTTCAATCCGAAAAGTTTGTCCGAGAGCATCAGGGTAGGGTTGATGATATTTCAGTTTACGGTCAGGAGAGTAATCAAACCACATGGAAATTGTGTAAAATGAACCTTGCAATAAGAGGCATAGATTCCACGCAGGTGAAATGGAATCCCGAGGGCTCGTTTTTAAATGATGCCCATAAAGATTTAAAGTCTGATTTTGTAATTGCCAATCCACCGTTTAATGACAGTGATTGGAGCGGGGAGCTTTTAAGGAAGGATGTAAGGTGGAAGTATGGCATTCCCCCTGTTGGCAATGCAAACTATGCATGGATACAACACTTTATCTATCACCTTGCACCGCACGGAAAAGCTGGTTTTGTTCTTGCAAAAGGCGCATTAACGACAAAACAAAAGGCAGAATACGAAATTAGAAAGAATATGATTGAAGATAACATCGTTGATTGTATTGTCAACCTGCCTCCCAAACTCTTTTTGAACACACAGATACCAGCATCTCTGTGGTTTTTGAGGCGGAATAAAGAGTATAGGAAAAACGAAATACTTTTCATAGATGCAAGAAACCTCGGCAGACTGATAAACCGCAAAAACAGAGTGCTGACAAAAGAGGATATTGAAAAGATTGCCAATACATATCACGCATGGCAGAATCCAGATGGCAATTATAAAGACATAAAAGGGTTTTGCAAATCGGTTACAAGTGAAGAGGTCAGAGATCTTGACTATGTATTAACACCCAGAAGGTATGTAGGACTGGCGGAAGAAGAGGATGACTTCGATTTTGAGGAAAGGTTCAAAAAACTTAAGGCTGAGTTTTTGGATCAGCTGAAAGAGGAGGAAAGGCTGAATAAACTAATACTGGAAAATTTGAAAAAGATAGAGATAAAGAATGAAGGGTGAAGGGTGAAATATGAATTCTGAAGAGTGAAGTATGAAATGGGAAGGATGAAGTGGGAAGGGTGGAAAATAAGGAGATGGAAGGTTAAGAATGAATATTGAAGCGATTTTAAAACAGCCTGAAGGGAGAAAGATAGAATTTAAAGAAACTCTACCTACAAAGACAGAGTTGTGTAAAACTGTTGTTGCCTTTGCCAATGATGCAGGGGGTGAAATTTTTGTTAAGAAAGTTAATTATAAACAACAAAGAACCGAAGACAGAAAGATTGTGTCGGCGACCGATTACGACCGATTACGACCGATTACCCATTGAAGAGAAGAAG
>JALTEL010000151.1 GCA_027073945.1 Caldifarciminota bacterium
ATTTTGTTATATTCATATCCTTATATAATTAAATATACAGGCTAATAACAGGAGAGGTGAGAATTTGCTTCTCCATATACCTTCCATTATAATTTAAAAACTTACGGAGGTGGATATGAAAAAAAAGATACATCCAGTGTATTATGAAGATGCTGTTATAAAGTGTGCCTGTGGTAATGAAATAAAAACAGGCTCAACAAAAAAAGAGACACATGTGGAGATTTGTTCCAAATGTCACCCGTTTTATACAGGGGTTAAGAGTAGGCTTGTAGATTCGAGCGGGAATGTGGAGAAATTTGTAAAAAGATACAACTGGAAAGGAAAATGAAGATTATATTTACTCTAATTGTTGGTTTTGTTATGCTTGCGGGATGTGCGCCTCGCAAAGAAGTTGTTATTGTTGAAAAACCTCAAAAAAACTCCGGTGTTCAAAAAGATACGACAAGCAAGGTTGATACATCATCGTATTTCACTTTTATTCCTGATACCTCACAGGATACATCTACGCCGCAGATTAGCCCTGCTGTCCAGGAGCCGCAGAAGGAAATGGGATTCAGAGTGCAGATTTTTGCATTTTCTTCAAAAGATAAAGCCGAGGCTGCAAAAATAGAAGCACAGAACACTCTGTCCCTGCCTGTTTATATAGATTATGACCCTTCTACTGATGGCCCTTATAAGGTAAGGGTTGGAAATTTTGTGAATAAAGAAGATGCCGAGACTTATAAGGAAAAACTCTGGAAAATCGGATATCCCGATGCTTTTGTCGTTCAATGCCCGGTTGTCAATAATAATTGAGAATCCTTCTTGCCTCTCATAACAGAGACAAAAAAAGAGAAGTAGCCAGTATATTATCAGATTTTGAAATCATAGACCTGCATGATATGGGATTGGATACTTCAATTCCCGAGACCGGTCTAACTTTGAAAGAAAATGCCCTTATAAAAGCGAGCTTTGCTTATGAAAAATTCAACACCCTGACAATTGCAGATGACACAGGTCTTGTTGTATGGAATCTAATGGGAATGCCCGGTGTGTTTTCGTCAAGGTTTGCAGGTGAAAAAGCTACTTATAAAGACAATAGAAAGAAATTGCTCAAGCTCCTGGAAGATACTGACCCCTCAAAGAGAAGAGCATCTTTTTTTACTGTTGTCACGGTTTTTGTGAATCCCGAGAAGGTATTCTATGTGCAGGGTCGGGTGGATGGCATAATCACCCATGAGGAAAGAGGGCTCAATGGCTTTGGCTATGATTCTGTTTTTTTGTATCCTCCTTTGGGTAGAACCTTTGGAGAGATTCCCGATTTCGTAAAAAATAGAATATCTCATAGGGCAAGGGCTTTCAAAAAGGTTAAGCGCATACTAAAAGAGCTTGTTGATGAGGGCGCTATTTCTTGACAGAGACGGAACAGTCATTAAAGAACAGGGGTACATTAACAGTCCCGAATTCATCAGATTTAAAAAGGGTGTAATAAAAGGCCTGCAGGCTCTGCAGGAGCATTTTTACCTTTTCATTGTGACAAACCAATCAGGTGTGAAGAGAGGATGGTTGTCCTTTGACAGAATGAACAGCATTAACAGAACCCTCAGGCTGTATCTCGCATGGAATAAGATTTTTTTAAAGGATATATTCTTCTGTCCCCACCATCCCAAAGAGAGGTGTGGTTGCAGGAAACCCGCTGTATATATGATTAAGAGAATATTAAAGTCTTATCCTGATATAGAAATAAGCAAATCATTTGTTATAGGTGATAAACTAACTGATATAGTCCTTGCCAGGAATGTTGGAGCTACAGGTATTTTACTGGGAGAAACTCCTGATAGAGTTTTACAATTTTCCTCTTTTTATGGAATAACATCGTACTTATTGCATCAATTATAGTTTTATATTATAATGATACATATGCAATTGATTTCTCTGCTTATATTTGCATGGGTTGAAATACCGTTGCAGGGGGTTAAAGCATCTTATATAGCTGTTGATGCCAGTTATGATACGGCATACGCAGCTGTTCAAACCCGCGCAGGTGATTCTCTGTACTTGTTTTCAGTAATAGACGGCGTTTCTTATCTACAATACGGCGATACGCTGTCCGATTCTGCCAGGCTTTTTGACATAGTCACTGGCACAGGAGATTTGATTGTACTTGTTTTGGAAAATTCCAGTGACCTGCATATATTGAAGTTCAGGCTGTATCCATTTGAGCTTGACACTGCATACAGCTTACAGCGCAGTTCGCCTGTCCTAAAAGCAAGAATGAAGTCTGATATGAAACTCCATCCAAGCCAGCCGTTTTTCTACATTGCAGTATTGGACACAGGCGGAGTTTACATAGCTCATTCAACGGACAATGGTATTACATGGTCTTCCTTTGTCAGGGTATGTAGCCTGCCTGCTTATGATGTGGATTTTAACATTACGAATGTATCCGGCAGTGATTATATACATTTTGCGATATCTTACCAGGATTCGCTGTTTTACGCAAAGAGTCAGTATCCTGCCACTCAGTGGCCATCTTTGACCTTTCTTCAGCATATTCAGGGTTTTCAACCGCATCTGAGTATAAGCGGCAGAAATGATACCATTGTTGTAGTATACGAAGATTCCATTTTCCAGTCCATTGACGTGAGTTTCCTGCGGTCCTGCGACAATGGCAATACCTTTGCCCCGGATTATGTGGAAGCAAGTGGAAGTGATGAAACTTCTCCTTACATTGTGTGGGATAATGCGGATTCAGCCTTTCAGATATTTTACAGAAAATCGGATACCATAAAAGACCGAATGCTTATCTATCCTTATGAGCATAGCACTCTTGACACATCCTGTAATTTGTTCGTATCCGCCTTTATAAAATCAAGGCAGGCTGTAGCAGGGAGTGAAGTTTTTATTGCTGTCCTCAAAAACGATTCGGGTGTTTCCGTTTATAACAGGGCTTTAAGCCGTATTAAAGAGCGCACGCGCATCTGGAAAAATTATATTATTCCTCCTGATTATAAAGGTAATTTTGATGTGTTTGATATCAGAGGATGCTATATCGGCAATATGGATAGGAAGAAATTCGAGACACTTAATAGGGGCATGTATTTCCTCCGTTTCAGAAATTTAAAGACTTATATAAAATGCCTGAACCTGAATTAGAGTTAAAGAAGGGTAGTGCAAAAGTAAATATGGGTAATCTTCCACTCATTATGGGGATAT
This sequence comes from Caldifarciminota bacterium, assembly GCA_027073945.1. The sequence goes on from JALTEL010000151.1 coordinate 3,196, forward strand.
TGAATGTTACCCCGGACTCCTTTCATGACGGTGGTAAATACACGGATATTGATTCTGCCGTTAAGAGAGCTGTTACAATGAAATCTCAGGGCGCAGATATTATTGATGTGGGTGGGGAATCCACAAGGCCGGGAGCTGAGGCAGTTCCCATTGATGAAGAGCTCAACAGAGTTATACCGGTTATCAAAGCTATTTCCGAGACCGACAGTTCAATAATTATTTCAGTGGATACTTACAAGAGCAAAGTGGCTGAGATGGCGTTGAAAAATGGGGCGAGTATTGTGAATGACATATCAGGACTTGGTTTTGACCGAAAAATGAAGGATGTGGTCAGGGATTTTGATGCAGGGCTTATTATCATGCATATGAAGGGAACACCCAGAAATATGCAAAAGAACCCGGTATATGATAATGTCGTTGCCGAAATAAGAGCTTATTTGACAAGGCAGGTTGCAGCAGCGGTTTGCGCCGGCATAGAAGCTCGTAAGATCTTTGTTGACCCCGGAATAGGTTTTGGAAAAACACTCAAGCATAATCTGCAGATATTGAGAAATATAGATACTTTCAAGGGAATAGGCCGTGGTGTGCTTGTCGGGCACTCAAGAAAAAGTATGATAGGCATGCTGCTTGACGAAGAAAAAACAGAAGACAGGTTGGCGGGAACACTGGCCGTGTCCGCTTATCTATTTACAAAAGACATTGATATTATAAGAGTTCATGATGTAAAAGAGCATTATGAGCTCAGAGAGGTCTTTAACGCTTTGAAAACAAGGAGGTAGCAATGAAGTATATTCTTTCTGCTATATCTGCAATGATGATACTTTTCGCAGGCTGTGGCCCCAAGGCATTTGTAAAAGAGAATGTACATATCAAAACGCTCTTTTCCCCGAATGAAGTTACGGAATATATATTAAATATAGATAAGAAAATAACAATTTACAAGGGTGACACTGTTGATAATTACGGCATGCGTTACCAGATCAAAATTGGAGAAATGGTAAATGATGTTTCCAACGATTTTATCACGCTTGAGCTTGCCATAGAAAATGCAGAAGGCTCTGTTTTAAAGAATAACCAGACCATTATGAATGATATAATGGAAAAACTAAAAGGTCACAGCATATTTGTAAAATTAACATACGGCGGGGATGTTGTGGATATAGAAGGTACGGATTTGATACCTACGTTAACGAATACAAAGGCTGAGCAAATAGGTGACAGGGAAATTTTTGCCTTTCTCTATGATTATTTCAAACCCGGCGAGTTTAAACCGGGAGCAATATACTGGAAGTACACCAAAACAGGAAAAAAGGTTTTCAGGTATGAGGGGATAGATAAAACAAACCAGGCAGGGGATGCTGCCCTGCTGACCTTTAAAGGGACTCTCAATGCTACTTCCTCGGGGTACGAAGGAACGGTTAATTATGAGAGGACAACTACGGGCAGCTATACAGGCAATATATATCATCTGCTTCAGGATGCGAGGGTTTTGAAAGGCAATGAAAAATTTAACATTGAAGATGTGACAAAATTCCCGATTTTTCCGGGAAAGCGCAGGAAGGTTACAGTTTACACTGAGTTAAATGTGAAAAGAGCGAGCTTTGAGTAAAAAATCCATACGGCTTTTTTCTGCAGTCATCTTATTGTTTGCAGTTGTAAGTTGTTCAAGAAAAAAGAAAATCCCGTATTCTCCGGATGTGCTTCAGCAGGCAATTAAGTATGTCCAATCCGATAATACAAAAAAATTAAACGATATACTGGACCCCAAGATTTTGTCCATTATGAAATACTACAACCTTGGTAATATGCAGGATATTATCAATAAAGTTCAGTATCGCATACTCGTTAAAAATCCGCTTAAGCATGGCATGGTATTTTTGCGAGTTCAATTCATACCATCCTTTTTCACTGCCGACCTCTATGTTGATACTGTAAATAACAGAATTTTGTCCCCTATTACCTATTTCAGCAGCAGATTGAAAAAGCTCAGTTACAATGGCGTGAATGTGTTTTACACCGAGCATGTAAAAAATCCCCGTGCCTATTTAAAAGATATTCTGCGCATTAAAGGGGTTTTGTCCGCATATATCCCTGTAAAGGATACATTGAATTATGTCCTGGTTGACAATGCTTTCATGGTTGACAGCATAATGGGAATTCCCTATACAGGAAAAAGCGCATTGAGAATGTTCAACTGGATTGTCTCTAACACAGTGGACACACAATCCATTATAAGGGCACTTACGCCGAAACAGGGGTATTATGACTTCATTTTAAGGGGCTTATATGAATATCTGTTCAACGCCAATCATTATGGGATGAGGACAGAAAAGTGGCTTATGCTCTATTCAAGGTCTTCTGTTTTTAAAAGCAAATTTCCTTTCCTCATAGGTGCATCGCTTTCCACCGATAATGTTCTTGGCAATGCAATTGCTGAGGCTTTTGTCGGATTTCTTATACAGAGATATGGTGCATACAGAATAAAAGATATATTTGTCCCGGATTCAATGGAACAGCGTATGATAAACGGCAGGGCGAATACACTTGTAGTCACGAGGCATGCAGTGGAAAGAGCCACGGGTACCGGAATGGATGAAATTGGGGACAGGATGTTTTTATATTTAAAATCCGAAACGCCCGATGTAAATGATACTTTATTCAGGCAAATAGTCCGTACTGAAAACAACTACACCGTGGTGATATCGGATTTGTTATCTTCTCTTATCAGGCCGATTTTGGACTCTTTAAATGTTATTTACAGGAGAACAAAGGCACTTGGTGTTATCAAACCTGTGCCATATCAACTGTATCTTTTGCCTATGTGGGACATTGACACGCTGTTTCCTGTAAGTGTTTTAATGAAAGGAGGACTGTTGCAGGGCACTGCTTTTTTACCATTTGTTGAGCTGTACAAAAAAGATTCTATTATCAGATTTGCCGCATATAACTATGCCAGAAACACGGCACTTTCGAATTTCAAAGGTAAAAACGGAGCTTTTGATATACCCCCCTGGATTATCGGAGCGCTCGAGATGTATCTCCTGCATGGATATAAGTATCATCCACCGCTCAGGAATTTTTATAATGGGGATATGAGAAACCTATCATTGGTGAGGTTTTATCTTGACCCTCTAGCCGAACTCAACAAAGCCTATATGGCATTTTGTTTTCTCAACACGAAATTCGGTGAGGAGCGGACGAGACAATTTCTAAAATTGCTGGTAAAAGACCATAAATTTGACAGAGATTTTAGTGATGTTTTCGGAGAGAAATTCCCTGATTTTGACAGAGATTTTCGAACTTATATGCTTAAACAGCTTGCACCGCTCAGTGTGAAGCCTGGAGGTAAGAAATGATTTACGTGTATGAAGACAACAAGCATCAGAATTTTTATCCCATCTCAGCTTCAAGGCCTATATGGGATGTACGTTTGGGAGCGTATACAATAGCCCGGAAATGGAAGATGATATCCAGGCAGGCGATTACTTTTAAGACAAGGGAGTATCTTTCCGCCCTGTTTGAGACTGAAGAGGCGACAGAAACCAGTCCCGATGAGCAGGGTATATTCATAAATGCCAGACTTATTCCGACTCATGAGGTATATGAACAGATAAAAGTACTTAAAGAGGGAGAGGGTATTGATTGTGGAGATGGAAATATAGCAGCGTTTAAAGATAAAATAGGTAAGAGAGAATTGCTGTCATACGGCTGGACTCCCGAGAAGATCAGGGGAAAAACCGTGGATTGCACAATGCTCGAACATATATATGATGCCATTCGATTAAATACAGATACAATAAAAAGGGATTTCAAAAATTTCTTTAAACCGCGCATTCCTGATTTTGGCGCAACAGTGAGTGTTAAAGGCAAGGATATTTATATTGGAGAAGGAGTTGCAATAGAACCCTATGTTGTCATTGATGCTCAAGACGGACCCGTTATAATAGAGAGTGGCACGCATATAGGTTCATTTACCGTTATACAGGGTCCTGTTTATATAGGAAAGCATAATATAATAAAACCTCATGCACATATCTATCAGGGTGTGAGCACAGGGCCTGTTTGCAAATTGGGCGGAGAAATTGAAACCTCCGTCATTCAAGGGTATTCAAACAAACAACATCAGGGTTTTTTGGGGCATTCCTATTTGGGAGAATGGGTGAATCTCGGAGCTGACACGAATACGAGCGACCTGCGTAACAATTATGGCAATGTCAAGATAGATCTGGGCACAGGACGTTTTGAAACGAATATGCAATTTCTTGGCTCAATAATCGGAGACCACACAAAAACAGGCATAAATACCATGTTAAACACAGGGACAATCATAGGTTTTTCCTGCAATGTTTTTGGCGGCGATTATCCTTCCAAATTCATTCGCTCTTTTACATGGGGGAAAGGGGATATTTACAAATTAGACAGAGCAATTGAAACAGCAAAAAAGGTCATGAAAAGGCGCAATATTGAATTTACAAATGCCCATCATGAGCTTTTTGCATTTATCTTCAGAAACAGAGAAAAGTTTTGAATAATCATTTCTGAATGTGGCCGAAAATTCCGAAGACAAGGAGCATTAATCCGAATGCAAGGTAAATGGCGATATAAAGCCAGAACTTGCCAGAATTCCCTTCCCTGACTGCTGTGGAGCCTTTCATAAAAATGCTGCCTTTATTAATGCCAACTATACTGTACACAATTAACCCGGCTCCCAGTATAATAAGTATGGTCTTAACCAGCATTCTGCAAACCTCCTTTTTTAAATTATAAGGCATCAAGTGGGAATAGTAAATGCTTGCTCAATAAATCATTAAGAACAATTTTAAAGATTTTTTGCTTATGTTGGTGAATTGCATTATAATTTATATATGCGTCTTTTATTTGATATGGCTTATGAAAATCTGGATCTTGATATTGATTTTGTTCAGGCGGTTTTAATCGCAGGAGAATATGTCATTCTTTTTATGTTGTATTTAAAAGGGTTCCGAAACTTTTACCTGTTTTTCTCGGTGTATCTGGTGCTGTCTTTTCTTATAACCTATTTTACACATAACTCGGCTAATTTCCTTGCCTCCATTATAATAAGCACGGCGGCATTCTCACAGAAGACAACCCATGGATTCATACTCCTTGCTGTTATATACATGGCTGTGATTTACCTTATCTGGTATTTATACGGTAAGGATCCCCCCATTGGCGCTATTACTGTTCAATATAATCCCTCACAGGAGCTTGACCCATTAACTATGTCCTATCTGATTTTTGAAAGAACAGGCCCCAAGGATATTTTTTCCGCGATTTTAAATCTTGTAAATAAAGACTATATAGGCATTGAAATGCAAAAGGGTGATTTTTATCTTCACAATAAAGTTAAGGACATCAATGACGAGTCGCTGAATATGACTTCGCCTGAGAGATTTCTCATGAATAGAATATTCATGCTCACGGGTATGGAACTCATTGAAAAAGGCGTTAAACTGGATTATACTGAGTTCCCCAAAGTCGTTAGTTTGAAATACGTGCTTTCTGATGTGGTTAACTGGTTTAAGGCATTTGAAAATAATCTTGAGCAGTATCTCGTACAGCAGAATTACTATGAATTTTCTCCAGTATATCAGAAAAAGGTCTTCAGGTATCTCGGGATATTTTTTGTTGTGGTGTCATTGCTTTTTATACGTCCCTGTTTTTTATTGACCCATGCTCTATCAAACTACATATTGCCGCTTATATTTATGGGCATTGCGAGTTTTATCGCAGGTAAGTACATCACGAAAAGAACAAAAAAGGGTGTTGAGGCATACAAAAATTCCCTGGGCTACATGGAATTCGTAAAAAGAGTAGAGGAGCCAAGACTTAAATATCTCATAAGGGAAGAAAAGGCCAATGCCCATGCATTTCTCATATATGCGCTTGCACTTGGTATGATAGGAAAGATAAGGATGTTAAAGATTGTACTTTCAGGACTTTACAGCGAGATGCCATCAGGAACAAAGCAGCTATTTGCATTATACGAGTTTATTGAAAGAGAATGGCGTAATTCTGCCAGAAAAAAGCATATGAAGCAAACCGGGGGCTCTATAGATATAATGAAATGGGATGTTCCATGGTGGGGCGCTATTTGATATTTTTCAAAACCTGAATGGCTTTGTATCTCTCCTTATGTATAGGGGATGTCTCGGATTGCCTGATTTTGTCACCCCAAGGCAATAAGGCATACTAATTTCAGATAGGATTTTCAGAACTTCCCTGTCCCTATTTAAAAAATTTCCGTGATTGCCCCAGGCAATGATAACAAGCCTGGATTTACGAGCATATTCTTCGATAAATTTATCGTTTCTGCTGCCTATTGGCTTTTTACTTTGTTTTAAAGCTGCAGGATTTTTTGTTCTGAATGCAAAAAGGTTGGTTACATACATGCCATCAAAGCCTGAATTCTGTGCAAATTTGATGCATGCTTTTATTGTGGGGTCATCCGTTGTTTCGTCTGCTGTGCTTGGATTTAGCAGCACAAAATTTACAAAGTTGTTCTTATCTGCGCACCACTGTCGCATGAGCATATATCTATACTCTCTTTTTTCATCTAAAATCGCACCTGTGGTTATGCTTTTCAGTTTAAATGCAGGTTGCATTTAAAGCAATGGTTTGATGCGGTATATCTCTGAATTTAGCAAGGTCAAAAGGCATATGAAGATTCTCGCATATTATTGTGGATTATCCCCTTTTTTCTTAAATAGGTCTTCTAAAACACTGTAAACCACTGGTAATACATTCACTGTGAAAAAGGTATTCACTAACAAACCGCCCATAACGCAGATGGCAAGTGACTGATG
>JALTEL010000152.1 GCA_027073945.1 Caldifarciminota bacterium
ATTATAAATAAAACAACAAAAGAGATAGTGACACCAGATACAACATCTCAAATCGGGACACTGTCCTTTTGCCCCCCTTCTTTGTTTTCTGTAAAAAGCTATGGAAGGCCGTGTATTCCGGTTGTGTGCCCGCCAGGGTTTACATATGTTTATCAGCTAAAGAGGTGCATATCAAATGATGCAACTATTGTTTGTCCGCCTGATGCGGAGTATAATTCAACGACTAAAAGATGTGAGATACATCCAAAAGTTGAAACAATATGCAGCAAAGGAATTTATAATTCTGAAACAGACAGGTGTGAGTATCATCCAACTATAAATGTTGTTTGCCAGAATGGCGATTATATTCCTCCCCAGTCAAATAATTTTTCAGGTAGCGTGGACTTTTCAAGTGTTTCAATCGGCGATAAAGTAGGAGATTTTATTGTAAGCGATATGGCAGGAGCTGATAAAGTAAATGAGATTGATTTATACTTGCCATATAACTTTAGCTTTGGGGAGATGTATAATATTTCGTTGAAGATTGAAGGGTTTAACTTCATTAAAACATACAAAACTACATTTAATTATTCATCTGAAGTATTGCATGAAGAGAATGGAAATCCAAATTACGCTGTTTATCTAAACAGCAGCGGTGTTTACATATATGTAGAGTCGCATGCTTTGTGGAAATCTTTGCTAAGTGTAGAGTTAGGGATATCTAAGGGAAAGGGAATGTGCATTTGGCATCCGCCGGAGTCGCCGGTATGCGAGCGCGGAAGCTACAATTCTGACAAAAAAGTGTGCGAATTCTCTCCGGAAGAAAAAATAGTTTGTGCGAGAGGAGAATACAATCAAGAGACAGATAAGTGTGAATTTTATCCCGAATCGAGTGCGGTGTGCTCAATTGGGACATATAATTCTTCGACAGAAAAATGTCAGTTCTCCCCAAGCGTTGAATATGTATGTAATAATGGGACATACAATTCGGATTCAGGTAAATGTGAAATCTATCCTGATGCAACCTATGTTTGCACTAATGGGGGTTATTATGATCCATCAAAAGAAGTTTGTGTAATTAATGTTACAGATATTATTTGCAGTAATCCAAATGCAACATATGAAAATGGAAAGTGCGTTTACGAACCTGATTTAAATGTTGTTTGCGATAAAGGAATTTATAATTCAACTACAAATACTTGTCAATATGTATGTGCATCAGGTGTATTTAGCGCCCAAAGCAATAAATGTGTTGTCAATGTGACGGAAGTTGTGTGTGACAATCCAAATGCAACATATGAAAATGGAACCTGCGTTTACACGCCGAATACAGTTTACAATTGCGATGTTGGAACATATGATTCTGAAATTGGGGCATGTGTTTACACACCAGATACAACTGCTGTCTGTGAAAAGGGAAGTTTTGATCCGGAAAAGGGATTATGTGTGTTTTCACCTAATACGACTATTGAATGCGAGAAAGGAATTTATGACCCTGATAAGGATGCCTGCATATACAAGCCGAATGTTACTGTTTTTGATGTAATTGAGCTGTCCACAAAAGTTGGGGAGGTTGTTTCTATTACGACAGAAATTGATAACCCAACAGGGCATTCGGTTTCTGGAATATCAACATCTCTTACACCAGAAGAAAATTATACTTTAGTAAATTACACAATTAATTCAACAGAGCTTGGACCAAATGAAACAGCAGAAGTAACTTACATGATTAAATTCAATAAAACAGGAGATTATAATTTGACTTTAAAGGCAGAAGATGGAAACGGCAGTTACAGCATAAGGAAATACAGCTTCAATGTCCTTCCTAATGATTCACTAATTACAGGTTTTTCCATATTCACAGGAAGTAAAGCTGCGCTAGCATTGTTAGTAATATTTTCAAGTGTTGTAGGATATCTTACATATAGGAAAATTGTTTAGTCAATGTCAATTATTCCTTCTTCTGTTATCCTAAATGCGCATTCTCCTTCCGGTAGACATGGAGAGTCAACAAGTTTTGCGACTCTTTTGTCACCTTTTGAGTGCCTTAGGTAAATTCTGTATGTAGAAGCGTGCCCTAATACATGTCCCCCAACTGCTTGGGTTGGGTCCCCAAAGAACATATCCGGTTTTGACATGACCTGATTTGTGACATATATGGCCACATTGTACCTGTCGGCGAGTCTTTGAAGTGCATGTATGTGTTTGTTTAACTTTTGCTGCCTCTCTGCGAGGGTTCCTCTGCCGACATATTCACTTCTGAAGATTGATGTTAGGGAGTCAACAATGATTAATTTTATATTTGGATATTTTTTGAAAAGCTCAGGAATTTTTTCCACAAGCAAAATTTGATGGTCCGCGGAAAAAGCTCTTGCCACATGAATTCTTTCAAGGACTTTTTGTGGGTCTAATCCTTTTGCTGTAGCAAGCTGTATTACCCTGTTTGGACGGAAAGTCCCTTCTGTATCAACCCAAACTACATCTCCATTTAATCCCCCTTCGCTTTCAGGCAACTGAACAGTTATGGAAAGCTGAAACGCAAGCTGTGATTTTCCACTTCCATAGGCGCCGTAAGCTTCTGTTATGGCTTGAGTTTCTATCCCGCCACCAATTAAATTGTCGAGAGCTTTTGAGCCTGTTGTAAGTTTCTTTATTTTTTTCATCCTTTCCAACATTTCTGTTCCGGAAATGAAATCCATTTTTAAATGAGAACGCGCGGCTTGTATTATCTTTCTGGCAGTTGCTTCTCCTATTTCACAAACTTCCGCCAAAGTTGTAGGATTAGAGGTTGCAATTCCCATAGGGTCTTCATATCCTGCGTCCCGCATTTTTTTGGCAGTTGTTGCGCCAACCCCTGGAATGTCTTCTATTTCGAACTTTTCATCAGAACCACTAACGGGTTCCGATACCTCCTGCGACCCTTTAGAATCTGCAGTTTTTTCCTCTTTAGAAGTTTTCTTTGCCATGTTTTTTAGTAGCAAATTCCCCTTTTTATAGTTTAGGGTGTTGTCCAGTAATGGCATTAATATTAAACCCAGCCTTTAATCAGGGAAACCGCAAGCAAAAGTGCAAGTCCAATCATAATT
>JALTEL010000153.1 GCA_027073945.1 Caldifarciminota bacterium
CCAAGCGGCTCAGAGTAGGTTGTTCATGGCATCGCATAAATTATTTTTTCGACCAGCAGATACTGAATTGAAAGAATATGCAACAATTTTATCAAATGCGACCAGTGAGAATGTGAATATTTGGAAAAACAAACTGGTAGCCTTGAATAAAGGTGAATGTTATTCCCTTGGGCCATCGCTTAATCCTAAGACAACTAAATTAGAAGAAAAAGCTTTTCCTATACGTATAACAGCCTTGAGTGAAAGAATTAAAAGAGGATTCATAAATGGCTAAAGCTAAACGCCTTCCTATAAACTTTCATCAGACTTTTATTCCTGAAAGGCAATATATCTCTTCATTACTTCATTTTGTAGCAACAGGTCAGACTGGAACTGACCAGGACATTTCTGATCAAACCGGCATCCCTGTTGGAAAGTCCTCTGGTAAAGTTCCCTCTATTATCAGTTATTGCTCAGGTATGGGACTTATCAAAGTTCAGAAAGTGGCTGGTTCTGGAGAAAAAGCTTTTGAATTTACCCCTTTTGGTAGAACGGTGCTTCTTGAAGACAGTAATCTCAGTGAAGAACTTACGCAATGGATTGCCCATTTACATCTTTGTCGCCAAACTGGTGGAGCAGAAATTTGGTACCTTAGCTTTAATAAAGGATATGATGTTCTTGGTTTAGAATTTACTGAGCAAGATTTGACAGGGTTTCTGGAACGGAATTGTGGTAAACGCAATAAATCACCGATAAGCCCACTAATAAGAACCTACGAAGAAGCTGCTGCCTTTCAAATAGCTCATGTTTTAACACGCCAAAATGGAGATCTGTTAAAACGATCACCAGCACCTCTTTTATCTGGTTTCCGACATGGTTATAGTGCTTTATTACTTTCTTTTTGGGAGGAAAATTTTTCAGATCATCGTCAGGTAACTACTATAGATTTTGAATCTACGGTGCATTGGCAAAAGATAGGAGGGTGGAATCAACGTCAAAACGAAATAATTTTAGACATGTTGCAGGATGCTGGCGCCATAACAATTGATAAGCAAATGAAGCCTTGGGTGTTAAGCCGTCTCACAAATGCAAAAAAATTTTGGACAGCTATATACGATGAATTAGCTTAAAAGTTTTAGATTTTAGGGGGAATATATGACAACTGTTGCTGAAGTAGTAAAATTCCGGCGTGATCTATTCTTTGACGGGGCTGTGCAGATTGGATGGTTTGAAAACGATATTTCACGCCGCGATAAAGCAGCATCAAATTTCGTATTTCATGGACCTGAATATCATGGTGTAGCAGCAGATGATATCGTTGAATCCCAAAGCTATCGTTTAACGGATACAGTTAGTTTTACGAGAAGCCTTGTTGAAGCACTTAAAGGGACAACAAATCAAGAATATCCTATTTCCCTGGCAATTGCCGGTTATGGTACTGGTAAATCCCACCTTGCTCTTACCATGGCAACCATTTTTTCTGATCCGGAAAGTGATGTCAGTCAGCAAATTATTTCAAATTTAAAACATGCTGACCCTGTTATTGGAGCTGAAATAGCCCACCAGATTCAAGAGTTTTCCTCCCCTATTTTAGTTGTACCGATTAACGGGATGGGAAATTTTGATCTTGCCAGTGAGCTAAGCAAACAGGCATTAAGTAGGTTGAAATCTTGCGGGCTTGATACATCTGTAATTGATGATCTTTGGCCCCGTTTCCAGTATGCTTACAATTTTGTAGAGCGCAATTTTGATATCAGACAAAATGAATTTGTTCAATATTTTGGTGAGGATATTCTCAAAGATGAAATATTATCCAGAATATCTGATCATGATGATTTTGCATTTCAACATGTAAATAAAATTTACGAGCAAGTTAATGGTACTCCCTTGCGTGCGACAGGTGAAGAATCACCTTCACAACTTATTGAAACTTTATGTGCTCAATACTGTGGACCGAATAAACCATTTCAAAGTATGTTGATTCTGTTTGATGAATTTGGCCGCTATTTGGAATTTGCTGCAGATCGGCCTCACATTGCTGGAGATGCTGCTTTACAACAGATTTATGAAGGTGTCCAAAATAATTCAGATAAGTGCTCCATGCTATGCTTGAATCAGTATGAGTTAAAGGTATATTTATCTCGTATCTCCAGGGATAGTCAGTCAACTATTCAGCGTTACATAACCCGATATGATTCCGCCAAAAAGTATTATCTTTCAAGTAATCTGGAAACACTTTTTGCCCATTTGATAGAAAAAAAAGATACCGATTTTATATCAAAATACTTGTTACAATCAAAAGTTGAGCAGCAAAACAATCTAATGGATATTCAAAAATGGTTTCCTTCTTCAAACCAACAGAGTGTCTGGAGAGAAGATGATTTGTTTCAACAAGTTATTGTGAAGGGTTGTTGGCCGTTACATCCATTAGCCACATGGTTTCTTTGCCGTTCCTCTGATTACCTTCAACAACGCTCTGCTATCACTTTTGTTGCTGATGCTTTTGAGCGTGAACAAGGGCATTTTCTAGGACTTGATGATGAACCATGGACAATTTCCGCTACAGCACTTTGTGATTCTCCACTAATAAAGGAATTGATCACAGCGGAAGAATACGGCCAAGGAGGTGCTGTTGCACAATCCTATGAAGCAGTAACGCAAAAATATCAGAATGATTTTTCAAGTGATGACCGCCATGTCTTACTTGCCGTTTTGATTGCCTCAAAACTAGGCATGAAGGTAACAGACCAACAAGAAGCACATGATGCATTAATAGCGTTATCTGGGTTAAGCCAAAGCGTAATTGATCAAGTCACCCATGAGTTGGCAAGTGAGTATGGCGTGCTTGAGTGGAATGAAAGATTTTTACGGTATGAAATCATAGGTGACGCTGTACCGAGGAGTGCCTTTTTAACATTCCTCAGAAACAAAACGCAAGATATCTCCATTGAACAGATAGAAGAAATTTTTTCCGCTCATTGCAAGGTATGGGCAGAACTAAAAGATGAAATACCCCAATTTTCAGCTGAGCACAATATATCAACGCCTGAATGGAAATTTTTTACAAGCTGTACCCATTTAGAT
>JALTEL010000154.1 GCA_027073945.1 Caldifarciminota bacterium
TACTAATACTGCATATTATACCGGCGATGATGATTATTTCGGCGGTAGCCTCTCCCTGTCCGGTGATTTTCTTGCTATTGGAGTAGGAGGAGCAATTGTAGATGACATCTTTATAGCAGGAAAGGTGCAGGTATACATGTTAAAGGATGGAACGTGGAACAATACACCCGCTGAATTGAGGTTGGATACACCCGATGATTATGACTTTTTTGGTTTTCCTGTTGCTGTTAAACAGATTGATAATAACGAATATATATTGATGGCTGGCTGTTTTGACAGGGATAATGGTGATTTAGCAGATGCAGGAGCAGTATATATTTACACTAATACAGCTGGTAAAAATGAATGGACGCTCCAGAAGGAACTCAGAGCATCAGATTCCTCCGGCAATTTCTACTTTGGAAGGTCAATTGCCGTTGGAGATGATTATGCTATAGTCGGTGCATGTACACTTCGGGATGATACTGTTTTTGAAAACGGCGGAGTTTATATTTTCCGGTAGCTTTATACTGTAGTCAACAACCACCCCCAGAGGAGGTGGTTGTTGACTGTATTACGGAAACAGCTTAATAACTTTTAACCCCTCGGATGTATCCGTGACGTATGCATATTTACCGCTGGTAACAATATTGTATGCTCCTGTTGATCCTTGCGATCCCCATTTAAAGTTGGAGAGGAGTGAAGAATCGGAGAGGCTTGTTGGGTTTTCTATATCTACCACTGCAAGATCATTTGCGGGTGAACTATCTATACTATGTGCACTATCTGTGACAAAAGCATAACCACCAAAAGCCGCAACTCCTTGGCTTGTACCACCACTTCCATATAATGTATCGCATGGCCCATATTTCTGCAGGAACACACTGCTATTCGGGTTTATATTAACAGCATACAATCCTTCAGCAGGCATTGAATCTGTTACAAATGCATAATCTCCATACAAAGATATCTTATTCATAGTGACGCCCATAGATATTTGTGATGAAAGTAATAAATTTTCAGGATCTGATATATCAAAAATTCTTAAACCATTTGGCTGGAACATTGTACCATAAGCAACATACAGATAACGACCCTTTATTATAACATCGTTTATGTAAGCAATATTTGTATCATAAAAGCCAATCCAAACAGGATTAGCGGGATCAGAAATCCTGAAAATCTGAATATTGGAGGAAGCTCCAAGATAAGCGTAATCTCCCCTAACAGCAATAGTGTTAAAGCTTCCGAGAATTGAAGCGGCAGACCCTACGGGCACAGGGGAATCAGCATTTGAAATATCTATTACTTTAATACCGGCACTTCCATCGGCAACAAAGGCGTAGTTTCCAAACAGTGAAACCTCCCCAGATCCTGTTAAACCAGCAGAACCTTTTTCCTGCAGTGAAATTGGGTTACTTACATCAATTATCTGAAGCCGTTTTGTTCCCGTAGATGCAGTTGAGTATACGTAGTTTCCACGTAAGGCAATACCATTTAAACCACTGTCAGGGTAAGTGCCCTCTATGGAAAGAGTAATAGCCTGCAGATCAACACTTTGAAAAAGAGAAGAACCCGAGGCAACATACGAATAAGTGCCGTTTATAGAAATACCTGTCGGATTCCCCGGTGTATCAAGATAGTCGGTTTTCACCGGATTATCAGAAGAAGAGACATCGTAGGTTCTTAGTCCGATATCTTCGGCGACATAAACATGCCCATTGTTATACTTTATATCCTTTACCCAGCCGCTTGAATCACTGCTCTGGCCTTCCTTCGTTAATAAAAACGGATATTTTGTCAATATCATTAGAAAATATTCAGGGGGGGGTTCAATATCCGCACCCCATTCCGCAAGAGCATAAATATAATTTCCTGAAGTATCCAGCTTCTTGAAGTAATAATCAGGATAACCATCAGCAAGGTTAATATCCTCAGCGAGAAAAGACCTGTATGTACTTGAGTGAAACGATGGAGTTCCTGAAGTAATTAGGTAATTCTCCAGAATTGCACTTGCACCTTTACCCGTAGTATCCTTTGCTACTACATATATAAAAATTAAATTAGAGCTATAGTCAAATGCTGAAATATCCTCAAATGTATTATATGAAGCATCCGTATAGCTGTCTTTAACTGTCATATTTATCGGATCAGAAATATCAACTGCCCGTACTGCAGCTGCAGAAGAATCAAGTACAAATGCATAGCTTCCTGCAATAGAGATTACAGAAACAGTTCCCAAACCGCTTAGTGAGTAGGATGTTCCGGGAGATGCCGGGGTTGATATATCGACAGCCACTATACCGTCAGCACCATCAGCAATAAAGAGATAATTACCCGATACATCAACATCTTCTGCATCTGTAACAGTAATCTGAGCAACAACATTCATAGATGTGGGATTTGATATATCTACAACTAAAACTCCGTCAGTACCGGATGCAACGTATGCATAATTACCTTCTGTTTTCACCTTTTTTGTATTTGCCGCCGAGGTAACAATCTGTGAAATACGATCCTGCGGAGTAGATATCTGCATTGTCTGGGCAGCATTAAAAGTACTTAAATTGCTGTTTTTGAGGTTTGGTTTTATCTTATAGTAGTACCACTGATTATCGGAGACTACAATATCTGTGAAAGTGTTGCCCTGAATAACTCCCGAATAATTTGTGTACTCACCGTCTACAGACAGAGAACGGTATACAATAAATTCATCTACACCTTCAATCTCCGGCCATTCGATGGACATTTCATTAAATCCGCCTTCAACTTTCGGAGCAAGTGTAAATTGAGAAAGAGGAATGGATTCTATATACCCTGACCAGTAACTTTTATTGTCCGGCAGATTTGCCTTTAAAAGAAGCGTATATAGCTCTCCATTCTTGAGTCCTGTCAGAGTATATGAACTACCAGTTATAGTAAAATTCTTCTTGTAGTAGTTTTCAGATGGAGGAGTTCCGTTATCAGTGTAAAAGAGTGTATAGTCAGTAGCATTTGCCACAGCTTCCCATGAAAGATCAAGTTTCTCATTGTCTGATACAGCTGTAAAGGAAGATATGGCTGCTCCTGGGTCGTTTAAAGT
>JALTEL010000155.1 GCA_027073945.1 Caldifarciminota bacterium
GATAATATAGAGCGGCTGTTCCAGTGGCAGCTTCCTGAAACACAATCAAATAGAAATTTGTGGAATATAGTACGAGAGGTTCGGCAGCTGCTTCCTTCAACAGGACCATGTCTGCCAGTTTTTACTGTCCCATTTTATAATGAATTATTCCTTGCTTCTGACGAGGAAGAGGCCAACCGAATTCTCAAACTTGGACAAAATGGTTTGAGGGTGGATAATTTACTCGAATTACCTTCCCTCAATGCGGATGACCCGCTACGCCCTTTAGTCAATGATCTTTCCCATGAATTTGGTTTGTTTCTTCAGACCATGGACGAGGAGGGATTTTTTGTTGCTGTCACCACACCATGGCGTAGATTTAAACGTAAATATGAAAAGATTCTGAAGTCTTTTGTCAAAATAGATGGTGTTGGGCCTGACAATCAATTTGCTCCCTTAATGTATAAAGCTTTTTCAATTATTTCAGAAAAAGATTTGAATTCTCCATTTGAGCGCTTTCTTTCTACGGCTGTGTTGACAGGAATACATCCAGCGTTACTTGAAATGGTAACCAATCGAGATACATTTCTTGTCCATGGTTTTCTCTCAAAAGTCGATAATATTATTTCTGATATGAGTGGATTAAAGGTTAATTTGCAGCAGTGGAATGATGTCTGTGATTTGGCAAAAATAAATTACCCTCTTTTCGGATTGATTTCTGACGCAAGTAAACGTCTGAATACCACTATTAAATCCCATGGCCTGATTCATTGTCTTGGGGATCCTCCGCAAACTTCCGCACCGTTATCTGCCAAAATGTTATTGCGTGCAGATGAAAATGATGATGATGATATTACTGATACGGTTTTATTTCGTGAGAATCGTGAATCCAGGGTGATTAAACGATTTTTGGAAGAGTATGTAATGGTTTATCCACATGCTGCAGATGGTATCTCTTTAGCTGTGGTTAATCCCAATGGTTTCCAGCCGATTATTTCCGGTATTAATAGTTTCTTAAAAGAACAAGTCGGCAATAATCGAACCTCCGGTACAGAACTACCTTACCATTTCTCTTTTACTTTATTTACTTCTGATAATCAGCAACAAGAAGCTGCCAGACATCTTCAGGAATGGAAGAAACGTTGGGAGTTGGCACGGGAAACAGCAAAATTTAAATATTATAAAAACTGTCGCTTATCTATCGCTCACAGAATTTCACATACAATTGATGATTATATGAAGCTTATCAGCAGGGCTGATTTTGATGCTGATGTGGCCATATTAATGAATTTTATAACAACTGGTGATGCTGGGAACGATGTAGAAAATGCGGTTCCTTTTAAGGTTGATCGTGGCTATCCACTAAAATTCCCAATTGTTGAAACGCCTCGATGTAGTGAAGATCAACCAGGTCGTGCACATGTGAGGGCAAAAGTGATCAGCAATCGGCGTTTTCGTCTTGCTACGCTTCATTCTGAATTAGGTGTTTATTTTAAACATCATGATTATCCGCTTGGGCGTGAATACATCGTAATCAGTGAAGGCAACTATGGTTACTGGGACAAATTGATAGAGAAACTTCATAAATGTGCA
Organism: Caldifarciminota bacterium; assembly: GCA_027073945.1. The sequence continues at coordinate 1,573 of JALTEL010000155.1, forward strand.
ACCTGGGTAGTCTGTTTAGACGCTGCCATTGATGAGAAATTAACAAAAAACAAAAATAATAATGGCTATTCTCCAAGAGAAATAATTGGTTTTTCATCCGGTTTGGGTTTTAGGGGGGAACTAAATTATACATTATCTACAGAGCGTTCTTCATTGGCTGATGTAGAAAGGGATGTCGCACAACAGTTAAACCGAATCTGTGGCCCTTGGGATTCTGATATCCTTGCAACGACTTCGCATTGTTTAGTCTCAAAATCCCGACTACTCTCAGGACTCTCATTGGTACGCGCGACCGGTCCTGGTGAAAAAAACATCAGAGATTTGATTTCTTCTACTCTCGTGAGAATCACATTACCCGCACCTGTAAAAGATGGAACGTTACTCTGTGATGAGTTGATCTCTTTAGACGCTTTTATGCATTGGTTTGATACGGCCAGTGACCCGGAGAGACCCGATTTGCTGCGTATTGTAGCACATCTGCAAGAAAACGGTCATGTCAAAATTAATGCTCATATCATAGAATGCAAACTTGCCCAGGAAAACTCTGATCATTTGAATAAAGCTCACGTTCAGCTTGAAAGTGGTTTACGTCATCTTATGGATGTGTTTTATCCTCGAGAAGATGAAACTCCACAAAAATTTGACCAACGTTATTGGTGGGCACAAATTCAGCGATTGGTTGCAAGTAAAAGCCATGTTTCTTCTTCAAAACAAGCAACTGTTACTCATGCTCTTGAGCTCCTTGGTGAAGGGAAATTTACGATTTGTTGGCAAGCGATGGCTGTGGCTTTTTGGACTGATAGTGGAAAGGCATCCTATAAATTGATTAATCAATGGAATTTTCTATTTCAAGATAAACAGCTTTCAATTGATGTTATTTGTGCTGGTACTGAAATTATTGTCCCTATCTGTAAAGGTGAGGATAATATCAAAATTCCGTGTTCAAGCAGCAATGTCTGTTTTCCTGCCCAGAAAATTTTTGAGAATGAAGCAAACAAAGATGAAGTAAATGATCTCGCTGATTTTGATACTGAAAATTCAAGATCAGACTGGCATAAAGATGAAACACCATCGCATAATGGCAATGTAACTCAAAAGCAATCAGAAGTTAAAGAAGATAACAGACATTCTGTTCATGATAAAGACCTAAAAGAAAATATTCAAGAGACTGGGAAAACAACAGAACCTAAACTCGTAGATGAAGAAAAAGATGATGAGAGAACTATATCGACTCCCAAGGTTCCTGAACGAATTTTTTTAGGAGAGACATTAGGTAATATTAAACGTGAAGTGTATTGGGAATTCGGCAATGACCAATTGGAAAACCGTCATCTTCTAATTTTTGGAAAATCGGGAGTCGGCAAAACATATGCGATTCAGACAATAATTATGGAGCTTGCTAAGCAGGGGCAGCATACTGCTATTGTTGATTATACAAGTGGTTTTCTGGCAAGTCATTTAGAAGAGGACTT
>JALTEL010000156.1 GCA_027073945.1 Caldifarciminota bacterium
AGAGCCCTGCTGTCTGGCGTGCTGCCCTAATATCTCTCTCAGGGCGGCATGCAGTAAATGCGTGGCTGTGTGAGCCATTGCACTTCCTCTTCTCAAAGCTCTGTTTACATACAATTGTGCCTCAATGGGTTTTTCTATCTGCGGCAGTTCTCCTTTTGCAATATGTATAATCATGTCTCCCTGTTTCTGTGTGTCAACCACATCCAGTATGAATGAATTTCCCTGTATCTGAAATTCTATTTTTCCCCTGTCTCCGACCTGTCCCCCGCTTTCTCCGTAAAACGGAGTATTATCAAATACAAGATAATAAAGGTTGTGCACCTTTGTGTATTTTAAAAGCAGTCCGATAGACTCTTCAGTATCATAGCCCACAAACTTTGTTTTGCCTTCCTGCAAAACTTTCCAGTTCTCTATCTTCGGTGCCCTTTTAATGCTTTTCTTTGCCCTTGAACGCTGCTCCCCCATAGCCTGCTTAAAGCCTGTGTAATCGAGCTTTACGTTGTACGATGATGCATATTCCTCTATCAGGTCAACGGGCACTCCGTAAGTATCATAGAATAAAAATACTTTATCCCCCCGGAGCATGCCTGTTTGCCTGGAATTTTCAATCTCTTCCCTTAGCAGTGGTAGATTGCGCGCTATATTGTCTATAAAACGTTTCTCTTCCCCTTTTATTATGAGCTCTACCTCCTGTTTCCTGCCTTCCAATTCCGGATAGCTCTCTTTCATCAGGTCAACCACAACAGGAACAAGCCTGAATAATATCGGCTCTTTCTCGTATCCGATTTCATGTGCAAACCTGTGAGCCCTTCGCAAAATTCTTCTCAGTACATAGCCTCTTCCGTAATTTGAAGGATAAATACCGTCTGTTATGGCAAAAGTCAGTGCTCTTACATGGTCTGCAAGAACCCTGTGAGGAGTCCCATGCACATCTTTGCTGTATTTTACGCCTGTTATCCTTTCTATCTCTTCTATTATCGGCATGAACAGTCCAGTATGAAAATTGGAATCGGCACCTGTAAGCACCCTGAGCAATCTCTCAAGCCCCATACCCGTATCTATGTTTTTGCCGGGCAAATTGTGAAGTTTGCCCTGTTTATCCCTGTAAAACTGCATGAACACGAGATTCCATAGCTCAAGAAATCGCTCTCCTTCCATTGAAGGGTCTTTCTGTTTGGGGTCAATTTCCGACCCAAGGTCGTAATGGATTTCAGAACATGGGCCGCAGGGACCTATATCTCCCATTTCCCAGAAATTTTCTTTTTTACCGAGTTTAAATATTCTGTTTTCATTTACCCCGATAATATCTTTCCATATATTAAAGGCGTCTTCGTCTTCTTTGTACACTGTTACGTACAATCTGTCAACAGGCAGCGCAAATACTTTTGTAATTACTTCCCAGGAGTATTTTATGGCCTGTTCCTTAAAGTAATCTCCAAATGAAAAATTGCCCAGCATCTCAAAGAACGTGTGATGCCTCTTTGTATATCCGACATTGTCAAGGTCATTGTGCTTGCCCCCCGCTCGCATGCATTTTTGATAGGTTGTTGCACGCTTAAAAGGGGCTTTCTTTTCACCTGTAAAGTACTGTTTGAACTGGTTCATGCCCGCATTTGCGAACAGCAGAGTGGGGTCGCCATATGGCAGAAGTGGAGAGCTCGGCACTACGGTGTGGCCGTTGTTTTTAAAATAATCGGTAAAGGCTTTTCTTATTTCAATGGCAGTCCATTTCATTGAGACATCCTTCTCAGAATTCGTATTTTCATCTCAAATTCAAGTCTTTCAAGCTTGTTGAATGCATCCCATATATCAACACCGGTAGATATAACGCCGTGTTTTTGCAAAATCAAGGTGTTTGTATCGACAATTTTTTCCTTTACAAGTTCTGCGAGCTCCTTTGAGCCGGGTTCCCTGTATGGTATGAACCCGATTTTTGAAAGATAAAACTCTGTTTCGGGAAGTTGCGGCTTGTATTCTCTCGGCATTATAAACGAGTAAGCGGTTGAATACGGAGGATGGGCATGTATGACGGCCTTTATATCAGGCCTTCTGTTGTATATCCATATATGCATCCACATTTCCATGGAAGGCTCGCCCTGCCCTTCTATTTTTTTGCCCTGTCTGTCAATTACTATTAAATCGTGTTCCGTGAGTCTTTCCTTTCTCGCGCCTGTTGGTGTTATTAAGAGGTTGCCACTGTTTATGACAATACTTATATTCCCGTCTGTTGCCGTTATATAGTCTTTCTGGTACAGCAGCCTGCCAATTTCAATAATATCCTTTTTCAACTGATAAATTCCCTGTTTTCCATGTATTTTTTCAGTACCTCGGGTATTGCAATCCTACCGTCCTCAGTCTGGTAATGTTCGAGAATTGCCACGAAAATCCTTGGTGTGGCCAGACCTGAACCATTTAATGTGTGAACGTATTCTGTTTTACCGTTTTTCCTGCGCACCCTTGTCATGGTTCTTCTTGCCTGAAAATCTTCCGTATTGGATATTGAGGAGACCTCCAGCCATTTTTTAATACCCGGTGAATATACTTCAAGGTCGTAGGTTTTTGCGGCGGAAAATCCGAGGTCACCTGCGCACAGGGAGACCACCCTGTATTTAAGCCCCAATTTTCTCAAAAGTGCCTCGGCATCTGCCCTCATTGATTCAAGCTCATCGTAAGAATTCTCCGGCAGTGTATATTTGAACAGTTCAACCTTGTTAAACTGGTGCAGTCTTACCATACCCCGCACATCTTTGCCATAAGAGCCCGCTTCCCTTCTAAAACAGGGGGTGTATGCCATAAATTTTAACGGAAGCTCAGATTCATTGATAATTTTGTCCCTGTACATGTTTGCAAGAGGAACCTCTGCGGTGGGTATCAGGTACAGATTGTCAGGCTCTGTTTTGTACAATTCGTCTCTGAATTTGGGCAGTTGTCCGGATCCGTAAAGTATATCTTCTCTCACTAAATACGGAGGCATTATTTCAGTGTAGCCCCTTTTTTCATTTTCCTCAAGAAAGAAGGACAGAAGTGCACGCTCAA
>JALTEL010000157.1 GCA_027073945.1 Caldifarciminota bacterium
CAATAGAGAGTTGTTATTTTCTGAGTTGCAAAAGGGTTTGTTGCGTCAAGGTTGGGGATATGACGAAGATCAAAATTTGTATCGTATCCAGGACATTATTAACGAAGGCGGAAAATGGTGGGAGAAACTAACTGAGTCTCAAAATGCAGCTTTTCCTAATATGAAGATGTTATCAAGTGATGACAACTCTATCGGCATTGGTGATATTATTCTTACTCCCAATTTACCTAAACAGAATTATTTTTGTCTCGCAGAAGTGACGGGTCCATACAGATTTGAACGACTTAAACTTACAGAAGAAAATGATATTAATGAGTTGGGCTATGATTATGGGCACATTCTTCCTGTAAGACTTCTTACTCCGCATGGAATAGATAAATACAATAAATATGTTCATGCTAATATTAGGGCAACGTTGCGAACGCCAATGCGAATGTGGAATATAGATGGATACGCTAAATATATTAATGAACTGATTGAAAAAAATGGGGAAGGTGTTGATCTAACAATACCTACCTCTGGTGAAGCTAGGCTAAATATTGCTTGGGATAATGCCTTAACAAAAGCAATCGATGCATTGCAAGAGGAGCTTGCAGCGCAACTTGATTCTAAATTTCAGGCAGCGGAGTGGGAAGAGCCAATATCAACTGTTATTGAACAACTTTATCCATCGTCTAATATAAGATGGACAGGTGGTGTCAACGAGCATGGCGCTGATATAGTTATTGAGATCCCAAATCATTTTGGCGAAATACCTTGGCTAATTGTTGTACAGGTTAAGAATTACACAGGAGAAATAGGATCAGATGTTCTGCATCAAATAAGAGAAGCGTATAACCACTATGGTAAAGAAGGAAAAATCATTTCAGGTGTTATTCTGACTACAGCAGAGTCAAGGACGGAATCTTTTGATCAGGATAAGCGATTGTTAGAAAATGAAATTGGGATACCTATTGAACTCATATTAAGAAAAAAACTTATAAAAATAATGACCGAGGGTCTCTCAAGGCAGATGGATGTGCTAACAAAGCGCTTCACTTGACCGCTATTCCGCTGCGCTCCATAGCGGCAACTGACCATGGGACGTTATATGCTAAAACATTGAGCCTTATATTTATTGTACTAGAAGAAGGAAGCATAGCTTGAAAGTTAAGATTACTGACAATGCTGTATGGCAGGAATTCTTGAAAAAGATATCGATAATATCTGCCATTTTATCAATAACTTTCATCTTTATTGATGTTTCTGATAAGTATAAAACGTGTGCAGGGTTGTCAGTTGGGATTTTTTTTGTCGGTTTGTACTTCTTTCTTTGGTGGCGATACAACAATCTCAAAAGTCTGAATCTTGTGATTGATGGAAGCAAGGTGTCTGTGCTGACAGGAAACCTGTTTAATCAATCGGGCTTAAAGGCGATAGCCTTTAACGAATATTTCGATACTCAAGTGGATGACATAATTATTTCCAAGAATTCATTAAATGGAATATACATCAACGAATACACTGGTCGATCAGTTGCTGAGCTGGATTCAATTATCAATGATTATCAATTTGAGGATGGCGAGCTAATAGAAAGCAATGTTGAGCGCACAGGAAAGTCAAGGAAATACAAATTAGGAACTATTTGTCTTGTAGATGATTATTTGCTGACAGCTTTTTCGAAATTTGACAGCCAGAATAAAGCAATTCTTACTATGCCGGAGTATCTGGAATTCTTGATAAATTTTTGGGATAGCGTTAATCGAGTTTATTCACAGAGAAGTGTTTCAGTTCCGATATTTGGCTCCGGCATCACTCGCATTAAAGAACACAAAAATATAAGTGACGAAGAATTGCTTAAGATTATGCTTTGGACATTCAGAATAAGTGAAATGAGATTCAAATATCCCGCAAAGTTAAGCATCGTCATTCATAAAGATAAAATTGACACCATAAATCTACTGGATATAAAAGCCATAGAAAATGGAATTTGAATTTTGATTATTAATATAATTTTTATTGCAGGGGGATAACATGGCAAACAGAACTGGGACCTATATCGCTTTTGATGGGCTAGGAAAGACAAATCCTACAGAGTCCGATTTTAAGTATTATTCAACGATGCAGGCATGGAGTGCAGGAAAAAGCATTGATTTTAAGTTTGTTAACAGTCATGACAAAACTGCGGCAGTCAGAGATAAAAGTCTTCGTAGTACGCTGGAGTCAAGAATAAGAGAAAGGTTGGCAGCATCAAAAAACTGCATTGTAATACTGAGCGATGACACCAGAAAAACGGGTAGTATGTTGTCATATGAAATTGAGAAAGCCGTTGATTTATATAAGATACCATTAATTTGCGTGTATGTGGGATATGATAAAATCAATGCACCGAAAGAACTGTCTAGCAGGTGGCCAAATGCCTTAACTACCAGAATTAACAATGGAGCAGCAAATGCCATCCATGTGCCTTTTAAGAAAGAGATACTTTTAACTGCAATTAATCATTTCTCAGTAAATGGTGGCTCTCCTGGTGGTCCTTTGGTTACCTATACAAATGACGCACAAGAAAAAATGAACGCTAAATAGTGTACGCTATTAGGCATATAACAATCGCATACACTCGGACAAAATAAAGCTGCTCCGCTTCGCTATGTAGCTTTATTTTGCCGGTGATGCGAGGCGTTATGATTCAAAAATTATACGAAACAGGAGAAAAAAATTATAATAAAAAAATATAAGGTGTGCAAAATTGGCGCCTGTGCAAATAGGGTATTGCTTTTAAACAAAATTTTTTCTTGACAAGTCTTTGTATTATATCTACATTAAAACAAATCCATAGAAAAGGCGGGTAAACATATGAATTCGTTTTACAATAAAGCGATAGAGGCTTTAGAATGTAGTTTAAAAGGAAGAGATGTATTTGCGAACAAAGATATAGTAAAAGAGATTGCAGATGAGTATGCGCAGCTTGCATCTCAATGGCAAAACGGAACATTTGAATTAAGAGACAAGCAGCTTCTTTTTACCTATGAGTGTATATCAAGCACGCTAAGCC
>JALTEL010000158.1 GCA_027073945.1 Caldifarciminota bacterium
GCATTACCTCTGTATATCAGGTTAAAATCAAAGAGCTTTAATTTGTTATAAGATAAATAGTCTGCAAAAACCGTGTCCGCCTTTTTTGCATAATCCAGATAGAAAAGCATTTGCTTGTTTTTTTCTGCCATGTTGTCTTCAATATACGAACCTGCTGCATGAAAAAAAGGCCAACCTACTGGCGTAGTGAATGATATACCTATAAATCTTCTGTCGCTATCACCTCTTGTTGATGTTATGTAAAGCTGCGGAACTGAGAGAGTACTATGCCTTACGCTGAATTTCGCGCCCGATAATGTGGTATCAAAGAAAAGCGGTATAAATGGAATCAGCCTTTCAAGTCTATAGGACTCGATAAGGAAAAATTTTCCAAATGCATAATTTTGTCCTGCATATTGGCCTGTCCAGAAGTTTTCATGCAAAAAATCGTTTGACTTCACTTCGGGTATATACACACTCATCAATGCAATAAGCACAAATTTCATTTGATATCCCCGCTTTTTAAAAAACTGTCGACCATACTGGCAGGGTCTTCCGAATCCGTAATGGGCCTTCCCACGACAATATAGTCCACACCTATAATGTGTGCCTCCTGCGGAGTTATTATTCTTTTCTGGTCCTGAGCATTGCCTTTATTTAACCTTACACCCGGGACAACCACCTTCTCTGAAGGGAATTGTTTTTTCACAAATCCCGCCTCCCTGCCTGAACAGACAATACCGTACATACCTGTGTCAAAGGCTATTTGTGCCAGAGATTCAACGCTGTCTTTTATTTTTTTACCGCAGTAGCCGTAGAAATCATCGTTTGTTATGCTTGTTAACACTGTTACGCCTAAAATTTTTACGTTTTTTGCCGCATTTACAGCACTTTTCGCCATCTCCCTTCCCCCTGTGAGATGAACAGTTAAAAGATCGACATTCATTTTATCAATAATTTTCACTGTATCTTCCACAACAGAAGGAATATCATGCAGTTTGAGGTCAAGAAATACTGAAAGCCCCATTTGCTTGAGCTTTTTTACAAGGGAAAATCCGTAAGCAGTAAAGAGAGGAAGACCGATTTTAAAAAAATTCACCTTATCTCTTAATTTCTTCACCATCTGCATAGCGGGTAACTCGTCTCTGTAATTTAAAGCTACTATTAACTCTAATTTCCTATCCAATTCGTTGCTTCCTCCATTGTTATTGATTCTGTATCGTGCAGAAAACCTATTAGTTTTGGCCTTATGCGCGCCCAGAGTGGATTGTCAAATTCTTTTGTATTGACAATGCCTATTTTGTTCAACACAGAAGCTACTGTTAGTTTTGAGGGATGGTGCCTGACAGCGTACAGCTCTCTGCCGATTTTTGTGATGTATCCTAATTTTTCCAGTTCAATTACTGCCGTATGAACTGAAGACATTGAGAACCCCGTTTCCTCAACCAGATTTTTTATTGATATTGGCCCTTCCGAGAGATAGTATTTATAAAAAAGCACAAGTACGGAAAAAAGTGCCTCTGCCCTGAATTTACCTATTTCATATCCTTCAAGAGTATAAAGCAGCTCGGCTCCCCAGAGTGCTATAACATAGGAATAGTATACCCAGATAAGCAATGCGGGAATAGTGCTAAGTGCGCCGTAAACCCTGTAGCTCACACTGAAATGCTTGAAATATATATCAAACAGGTATTTTGATAATTCCCAGAGTATGCCTGCGGAGAGACTGCAAATAACGGCATTCTTTATTGAAACCTTAACACTTATCAATAGATAATAGAGTATGAAAAAGGCAAGTGATGTTATGAAGAGAGGAAATAGAAAATTAACGGATATGTTGAATAGAGGATTTAAAAGAGCGTACCGAAAAATAGAATAAGAAGAGAATTTAGTTGTGGTGAATATGGATAAAACGATAAGCACGGGAGAAAGGGTTAAGAAAGCCCAATAAGTTAGCATTTTCAGTAAAAACGGTCTTTTTGTGTAGATACCCCTCAAACCGTTAACCGAGTTTTCCAGGCTTTCTACAAGGAGCAGGGAAAAGAGTATTATACCCAGAATGCTGATAATACCTATGGATGTGGAACTGGCTATCAATTTGTCAATCACGAATTTTACTCTCATTGCAAACTGGGGCAGGAAAAATCTTAGAAGCAAATTTTTTACCCGCTCTTCCAGATGACTGTAAGCGGAAAATCTGGAGTAAAAAGATACTATTAACGTGAGAAGCGGAATAAATGTCAGAACGGTTATATAACTTAAGGCCGCAGCCTTACCTAATACATCGTCCTTTCGTGTTCTTACATAAAACTTACTGACATTCTTAAGGGCAATTTTTATCAAAGAGTGAGGTTCTTTTCGGTTTTTGCATCGAAAATGTGAATGGCATCCATATTGAAATGAACCCTCACATTTGTTCCGTCTTCGGAGAAATCAAGCGGAGAAACCCTTGCAATCAGATTGAAATGCGAGGTTGAAAGGTAAAGGAGTATCTCATTCCCGAGTGTTTCATGAAAATCCACTTTTGCTTCGATTTCACCCGTATCTGCAATACTTATTGCCTCGGGTCTTATTCCGAAAATAACCTCATTTACAGATTTGAGTTCAAGTTTGGCACTTATGGAATCAGGCAGGGATAAGGTGAAATCGGGAGATGCGAAATGAAGCCGATCATCCTTTTTTATAATGTTGCCGGACATAAAATTCATAGGTGGCGAGCCTATGAATCCTGCCACGAATTTGTTGTTGGGCTTGTGGTATAATTTTATCGGGTCTGCAATCTGCTGAATTTCGCCCTGATTTATCAGCACGATTTTGTCTCCCAGCGTCATGGCCTCAACCTGGTCATGCGTCACATATATGGAAGTTGTCTTGAGTTCTTTATGGAGTCTGGAAAGCTCGGCGCGCATTTTGACACGCATTTTTGCATCCAAATTCGAAAGCGGCTCATCAAAAAGGAACACAACAGGTTCTCTTACAATTGCCCTTCCCAGCGCTACCCTCTGTCTCTGCCCTCCTGAAAGCTCCTTGGGTTTTCTGTCGAGCATGCTGTCAATGCCGAGTAACCTGGCTGTTTTTTTGACGCGCTCCATTATTTCACGTTTGGGAAATTTTCTCATCTTCAAGCCGAAAGCCATATTATCAAAAACATTCATGTGAGGATACAGAGCATAGTTTTGAAACACCATAGCAATATCCCTGTCTTTTGGGGGTACATTGTTTACTACTTTATTGCCAATATAAATTTTCCCCGAAGTTGCTGTTTCAAGCCCTGCTATCAGTCTTAATGTAGTTGTCTTTCCACATCCGGATGGCCCCAGTATAACGCAGAATTCACCATCGGAAACGGTAAATGTAGCTTCCTTTACTCCTATATTACCCCTTGAGAAAACTTTAGTTACTTTTTCAAGTCTGACTTCAGCCATTTTTTCCTCCCAAAAAGTTTAAATAAAAGGTTATTTTTGCCTTTAAGTCTTTTCTTTCCACAACTTCGTCAAGAAATCCCTTTTCAAGTAAAAACTCGGATGTCTGGAACCCATGAGGCAGTTTCTGCTTTATCGTTTGCTCTATCACTCTCGGGCCTGCAAATCCCAGAAGAGCCCCGGGTTCTGCAATAATGATATCTCCCAGTGAGGCGAATGATGCCATTACCCCGCCCATGGTGGGATGGGCTACGATTGATATGTAAGGGACATCTGCTTCATTCAATTCCACGATTCCCAGGGTGGTTTTTGCCATCTGCATAAGGGAGAAAATGCCCTCATGCATTCTTGCCCCGCCGCCGGATGTCGTGAGAGATATGAACGGAATATGCTCTTTTACGGCTCTTTGCGTTCCCCTGTAAAATATTTCACCGTATACAGAGCCCATACTTCCTCCTAAATATTGAAAGTCAGTTACGAAGAATACCACTCGGGTGCCGTTAATACTTCCTGTTCCACATAGAGCAGCATCATTAAGACCTAATTTTTCTTTTAATTTTGCAATTTTGTCGGCATACACGGGAAATTTTAACGGGTCTTGTGGTTTTATATGCTCGCCGATGGTCTCTTCAAACTCTCCTTTATCCAGAATGTACTGGATGTATTTTCGTGCTGTGATTCGGAAATGGTATCCGCATTTGGGGCAAACCCACATGTTTTTTTCAAGTTGTTTTTCATAGAATAATTCACCGCATTTTGTGCATTTCACGAAAATTCCCGCAGGTACTTCTTTTTTCCCCTCGTTTTTAAGCGGCTTTTGATTTTTTTTAAAGAAAAGCATTATTTCTTCTCTTTTAATTCATCTTCAAGTTGCTTAATTCTTGCTTCAAGTTTCTTGATTTTCTTTTCTGGCGGTAAATCCTTCAGTCCGATTTTCTCCTTGATTTCGTCGCCTGACCATGGGGAAAGAACAGTGGCTAAAATAAATCCGGCCGCTGTACCGATAAGTCCGGCCATAATAATTCTCTCTTCTTTTTTCATGACTTCAATCCCCTTGCCAGCGAAATAGCGGTTTTAGCACCTTCTCTCATGGAATTCACAACAACAAGAGGTATATTTGAAGCCTTGAGTATTTCCTTGCCTTTTTCTTCGTTTGTGCCTGTCAGCCTGACGACAAGAGGGATTTTGAGATGCAATTCGTTGAATGCATTTATAAGACCATTGGCAATATCGTCGCAGCGTGTTATTCCGCCGAATATATTGACAAATATGGCATTTACCTTTTCATGGCTTGAGATTATGGAAATGGCATTTTTCATCTTTTCAGGATTAGAACTGCCTCCGACATCAAGGAAGTTGGCAGGTTCTCCCCCGTATCTTTTTATTATGTCCATTGTTGCCATTGCAAGTCCCGCACCATTTACAGCACAACCTATATTGCCCTCCAGTTGAACGAGTGAAAGCCCCTTTGCTTTGGCATCAAGTTCTTCTTTGTTTTCATAATCCATATCTCTGAGATTTGCTATGTTCTTTCTTCTGAACAGTGCATTGTCATCAACGAGTATTTTTGCATCAAGCGCAATAACATTGCCGTCTTTTTCTATAACAAGCGGATTGATTTCAGCGAGCTGTGCGTCTGTTTCTATGAAACTCTTATATAATTTGTGGATGAAAGATGCCACGCTCAGTGCCAATTTTCCACCGAGACCGAGTTTGAATGCGGCCTCTCTTGCCTGAAACGGGTAAAACTGAGAAGAAGGGTCTAAGTAAGATTTGTGTATTGCCTTCGGATTCTTTTTGGCAACTTCCTCTATTTCAACCCCACCCTCTTTGGAGACCATAAGTACAATCTTTCCTGTTTTTCTGTCAACAACAAAACCCACGTATAATTCCCTGTCAATGCTGGCAGCTTCTTCAACCAGTACCTTTTTAACAGGAATCCCTTTTATTTTCATGGATAGTATATCTTTTGCTTTTAAATATGCATCATCCTCCGAGGTAGCAACTTTTATGCCGCCTGCTTTTCCTCTGCCTCCCACCGGCACCTGAGATTTTACAACGCATTTCCCTCCGAATTCCTTGCATATCTCTTTTGCCTGTTCCGGCGTGTATGCAACTTTGCCCTGCTTTGTAGGTATTCCGAAGCTTCTTAATATTTCTTTTGCTCTGTACTCAAGTATTTTCATATTGCCTCCTTCTTCAATGTCAATAGTTAATTATAAATCAATTTCCCTGTGAAGTAAAATTTTTGTTAAAAGGTGCATATCCGTTGATGAATTCTGCCGCACTTATTAAACGTTTTCCCGCAAGTTTAATGCTGTGAATAATAACAGGGACACTCCCGGTACCCACAACAAGACGTGTCTTTTCAAGAACTTTTATTTCTCCCGGAGCGAGTTTATCAGTATGTTTTGCAATAGATGACCTTACTAAAATGCACATTTTTCCTTCAAAAAAGGTTCTTGCACCGGGCAGCGGAGAAAGAGCGTTTATCTTGCATTTTATTTTTTCACCTTCATCATTCCAGTCAATGAAAAGTTCCTGTCTTTCAAGTTTGGGAGCATAACTGGAGGGGCCAAGCTGTGGCCGGGATTTTAAAGTACCTTTTTGCATGCCATGAAATACTTCTTTGATAAGCCCCACAGCAACCGTAAGTAATATTTCCTCCAGCTCTTCCCTTATCATATTTTCACCGATTTGCACTTTTTCTTTAAGCAAGATATCGCCGCAATCCACCCTGTTTGAAAGCTCAATAATGCTTACGCCGGTTTCATCTCTGCAATCCATCATAGCTCTTATTATCGGGGCAGGTCCTCTGTAAAAAGGGAGCAAAGAAGGATGCACATTAATACTTCCTGTTTTTGCGATGTTAATTAGACGTTTACCTATAATATGACCGTAGTCGAATACAAGCAGGAAATCAGGTGATATTGTGTTGAGTTTTTCTATTAATGCCACACTCTTAAGATTGTCTGTCTCCAGCACGGGAACTCTCAGTGATAGAGCTGTATTGAATACATCCGTGTGCAACACACGTTTTCCGCGGCCCTTTGGTTTTGGAGGGTCTGTTAGCACAAGGGATGGAATTAGTCCTATCTCTGATAATTTGGAAAGTAAACGAGAGGATAAATTGCCTGTGCCCGCATATACATATTTCATTTACTATTTAAAATTCGCGGTGTTTTTGTTTCCATTCTGCAAGAAGCAGTCTTCTTTTACGTTCTTCTATTCTGTCTATAAATAGCACTCCGTTGAGGTGGTCAATCTCATGCAGCAGCGCCCTTGCATAGAGCTCTTCCGCACTTATTTCTATATCTTTTATTTTTTTGTTTTGCAGGCTCAGTGCCCTGACTTCAACATAAGACGGCCGCATAAGCTCGGCATAAAGACCCGGGATGGAAAGACACCCCTCCTCTTCTATGTATGCGCCCTCAAAATAGGTAATTTCGGGATTTATGAGAACCAGATTCTTTTTACCCACGCCCAGGGCTTTCAGGTCAAATACTGCAATTCTCTTCGTTTCCCCGATTTGGTTTGCTGCAAGTCCGAGTCCCCTGTATTCGTGCATGGTTTCTATCATTGAAAGTGCAAGAGTCCCTATTTCTTCTGTTACGGTTTCAATAGGGGAGCTTTTCTGCCTTAAAACAGGGTCACCGATTATTCTTACTCTTTTGACTCCCATCTTCGCTGCCAAAAACGAGTTTAACCGCGCTCCTTTCAAATTTGATAGTAGTGTCCTGAGATACTTTCAATGAAATGAAATGCTCATCCACTTTACTGACAGTTCCGACTATTCCGCCAACCGTCATTACTTTATCACCCTTTTTAATGGATGCAAGGAGTGCTTTTCTCTTTTTTTCGTTACGCATTTGAGGGACTATAAGGAATAAATAGAATATTCCGAAAATAACAAGCAGTGGAACCAATGCGCTGAACAGCGCCGAAGAGCCGCTTTTTGCCGGTGCATTTTGCATTAATAATATTATAATCTGCATGCTCATATTATAAGGGCAAATACGGGTAACAGCAAAAGGTTGTTCTCATTCAAAGTTTTCTATTTTTAAAATCTCCCGTTTATTAAGCAGTAAAATGATAACAGAGGAAAAGGCTTTGTGCCTGTTTTGCAATTTATTAGTCTGCTTATCTGACAGGAGGAGGTATTACTACGATTTTCGGGAGTTTGGGTTTATAATAATCATACTATGGATGTAAAAGAAAAGTTTGAGAGAATAGAGCTATTTAAAAAGGATTTTTTTGGAGAAATAGAGAAGAAAATTGTTGGTCAACGCGAAGTTATCAGTAAAATCATCATCACCATACTTTCGCAGGGACATGCCATAATAACGGGTGTACCCGGACTTGCAAAAACGTTGATTGTCAAAACCATTTCCGATACCATGGACCTTGAGTTCTCGAGAATTCAATTCACCCCCGACCTTATGCCTTCGGACATAATCGGTACTGATATCATAGAGGAAGACCCTGAATCCGGTAGAAGGTATTTTAAATTTGTGAAGGGGCCTGTTTTTGCGAATCTGATACTTGCCGACGAAATTAACCGAACACCGCCGAAAACGCAATCAGCGCTTTTGGAGGCCATGCAGGAGAGTAAAGTAACAGTTTCCGGGAAAAATTACGAGCTTCCTCTGCCATTTTCAGTCATAGCAACGCAGAACCCCATTGAGCACGAAGGTACTTATCCTTTACCCGAGGCACAATTGGACAGATTTATGTTTAACATACTCATAGATTATCCCGATGAATCCGAAGAAAGGGATATAGTTTCTCTTACAACCGGGGAAGAATCTCAATACACAAAAAAGATCGTCAACAGAAAGGATATATTTGCCATGCAGAGTCTTGTAAGGCAGATGCCCGTGCCAGACCATGTGTTGAAATACGCAGTAAAGATAGCAAGAAGTACAAGGCCTCAGCTTAAAGAATCCCCTGAAATTGTTGGCAGTTATGTCAGATATGGAGTGGGTCCGAGGGCATCTCAGTTTATGATACTCGGTGCAAAGGCAAGGGCTCTTATAGAGGGCAGGACTGTCCCTACAACTGAAGATGTCAGGTATATAATACCAGATGTGCTGAGGCACAGGATTATTCTGAATTTTGCAGCAGAGGCTGACAATGTAGACAAAGAAAATGTTATTCGCAATATTATAGAGCATGTATCGCGCTGAATTTGAGAAAATAGAATACAAATTTCTTCATGAAAAGGCGGTAAAATCAAGAGATAGCAAGGGCAGAGAGAAAAGAGAGAAGCCATGCAAAATAAGGACGGCTTTTCAACGCGATAGAGATAGAATACTGCATTCCAAATCTTTCAGGAGATTAAAAGGTAAAACTCAGGTTTTTCTTTCTCCAGTAGGTGACCATTACCGCACAAGACTTACCCACACGCTTGAGGTTGCGCAGATAGCACGAACAATAGGCAGGGCACTCAGACTCAACGAAGACCTTATAGAGGCCATTGCACTGGGGCATGACATTGGACATACGCCATTCGGACACACAGGAGAGGCTGTCTTGAATACGCTCCTTGGTGAACATGGCGGTTTCAGGCATCCGCAGCAGTCTTTACGTGTCGTTTCTTACATTGAAAAAAATGGTATGGGATTGAATCTCACTGAAGAAGTGAGAGACGGAATATTAAAACATTCAAAGGGGTTCGGAGAAATAATAAAGAAGGATGCTATGCCGAGCACTCTTGAGGGTCAGGTTGTCAGGATATCGGATATTATAGCGTATATAAATCATGACCTTGATGATGCAATAAGAGCGGGGGTTATAAGAAAGAGCAGAGTTCCAATGCTGGACTATTTCGGAAAAAGACATTCGCGGAGGATTACGAAAATAGTGGAGGATGTGGTATTTTCAACAATGGAAAGGGACTACGAAATGGTGGTTTTCAGTGAGGAAATGGAGGAAAATGTTGTTAAAATGCGCGATTTTCTCAAAGAGCATGTATATTTCAATCCTTATGTAAAGGCAGAATCCGAAAAATCCCGTAATATAATAGAGTTTCTTTTTAATTACTTTACTGAGAACTACAGAGAAATTCCTTTCTACAAAGAGATTCTCAGAGTCTTAAAGTCCTATGAGCCTTACGAGGCTGCAAGGGATTTTATTGCAGGTATGACGGATAAATACGCAATTGAACAGTTCAGAGAGATATTTATGCCCAAACCATGGACAATCCTTTGAGGAGGAGGGCTATGAAGATATATATTTCAATTGATATGGAAGGAATCAGTGGCACAACAACATTCAGGGAAGAGCGTGCGAGAATGCAAGCCCTTATGACATCGGAGTTGTTGAATGTTATAGATGGCATAAAAAAAGCGGATGAAAATGTTGAGTACATAAGAGTTTGCGATTCGCATGCCCTTGGAGACAATATAAATTACAGCGAGCTTCCGGAATTCGTAGAACTTGTAAGGGGATACCCCAGGCCTTTTTATATGATGCAGGGCATAGACAGTAGTTTTGATGC
>JALTEL010000159.1 GCA_027073945.1 Caldifarciminota bacterium
GGTTTTGAACGGAGTCCATTCTTTTTCGGAGGGGAAATATGGACAGAAGAAGATATTGAAAGAATCACCTGCAGTCTGAATATAAGCTAGGTTAAGCGGTTCAACGTTTACAGTTGAAGAGCTTATAACCTTTGAAACTTAGACCAATCACTTTAAATATAAAATAACATTGTATTATCTATATATAGTGACAGTATTAGCGATATTGATTTCTCTTATCGCAAACCGTGAAAAGACATTCAGCGCCCTTAAAATAGCTGTCAAGAAATTTGTAAAAATTTTACCTGCCTTTTTAGCTATGCTCATTCTCGTTTCCATTGTCCTTTTTTTTGTTCCAGATAAAGTAATTTCAAATTATCTTGGAAGTAACAATAAATTCCTTGGGATGATTTTTGCTTCCTTTTTTGGTTCCATAGTGATAATGCCTGGTTTTATTGCCTTTCCATTATGTGGCATTTTGTTGAAAAAAGGTGCTTTATATATGGTTTTATCGGTTTTTACAACAACTTTAATGATGGTAGGCATTCTCTCTTATCCAATTGAAAAAGAGTATTTTGGTATAAAGGTAACTATAATAAGAAATATAATTAGCTTCTTTATAGCTCTTGTTGTCGCTATAATGACAGGTGTTTTCTTTGGAGAGCTTTTTTGATGAAACGAAATACTATTATTAAAATATTCGCTGTATTATCTTATATTCTCTTCTTAATTATTTCTTTTATATATAATTTTAATCCCGGAAAAGAGATGTTTCATAATTTTGTCTTCTTTTTGGTAGATATGCTTAAGATATTACCTTCTGCTTTCATTTTGATAGGTTTGTTTGAGGTATGGGTAAAAAGAGAAACGGTTGAAAAACATTTTGGTGAGAAGTCTGGTATTAGAGGTTATATAGGGGCGATTTTACTTTCAAGCACTACTGTTGGTGGTTTGTATGTGAGTTTTCCAATCGCTTATTCCCTTTGTAGTAAAGGAGCAAAACTTAGCATTATTTTCACATATCTAGGCTGTTCAGCTATCTGTAGGATCCCAATGACAATATTTGAAGCATCTTTTTTAGGAATAAAATTTACAGCAATCAGATTATTTGTATCTTTACCGTTGGTGATTGTGACTTCGATATTATTGGGAGATTACCTGACCAGGAAAAACTATAAAATAATAGAAGGGAAATAGCGCATCCTTACAGTATGAGAAATGCGAATTGGCCTAAAATATCTCCTCATCTCAGGTGTGACGTATTGGAGGCCAAGACCTTGTGTGAGGTTATTCAACACCGTGCAATATATCAGAAAGATAAATTATATTGCACATTGGTAGAACCTCATGGTGAAAAATCCATCACCTTTGGCGAGCTGCATGACCATGCCGATCAATACGGCAGGGCGATGCGCTCTTTCGGATTGGAAATCAGGGAAAGAGTGGCAATAATGCTCCCCACCAGCATGGAGTTTCTTTTTTCATACTTCGGGGCAATGTTGGCCGGCCTGGTTCCGGCTGCCATATCTCCTCCCTTTATGCCCAGGGGAATAGAATTTTTTGCCAAAGAGAAAGCCGAAATGTTGAAAAGAATCGGTGCTTCAGCATTGATTGCCTCAAAACAGGGCAAGAAAACGGCCGCAGCCATTAAAAACAGCGTCCCAGGCATAAAGCATTCCCTGACCCCTGAAGATATGGAGCAATGCTCGTGCAACCAGAACCTGGACGGAGTGATTTCGTCCAAAGACATGGCGATGATCCAGTTTTCCTCAGGAAGCTCCGGCAAGCCAAAAGGAATTATATTAACCCATTCCAATCTAATGAACAATATTAAAGCTGTCCATTTAGCCATGGGGACCACACCTGAAGACGTCAATGTCAGTTGGCTTCCTTTGTACCATGACATGGGCCTGATTGGTTGTGTTTGTGGGGCCCTTTTTGCAGGATGTCATCTGGTACTGATGTCACCCACCATGTTTATGTCTTCACCTTTATTCTGGCTGAGGGTTATGCATCAGAAATCCGGTACTATCAGTGTGGCTCCGAACTTTGGATATCAATTATGCGTCGACAGGGCCAGGGAACTGGACGTGGGAAAGATTGACCTCTCTGCCTGGCGTTGTGCATTAGTCGGCTCTGAGATGGTTACAGAAAATACACTCGCAGGATTTGTTGAAAAATTCATCCCTTTTGGATTCAGAAAAGAGACATTTATGCCAGTCTATGGTCTTGCTGAGGCCACCCTTGCCGTATGTTTCACGCCTCCGAATACTGGTCCACTGATTGACCAGGTTAACCTGAGAGGTCTTGTTACCAAAGGGATAGCAGAGCCTGCCGGGAATGGTGAGGGAAATATTTCGTTTGTTTCTGTGGGAAAACATATTCCGGGCGTAGAGGTGAAGGTTGTTGATCAGACAGGGACAGAAGTGGACGAGCGTATTCAGGGCAAGCTTCTTGTCCGGTCCCCATCCGTTATGGTGGGGTATTTTAATGACCCCATGGCAACCCGTGAGGTCCTCAGGGACGGGTGGCTGGACACCGGTGATCTGGCATACCGGGTGAACGATTACATATTTGTTACGGGCCGTTCCAAGGATGTGATTATTAAGGCAGGCAGAAATTACAATCCGGAATATATTGAACAGACAGTATGGAGTGTGCCAGGAATCCGCAAACATTCTGTAGTGGCTTTTGGGGTATTATCCCGGGAAAAGGGCACCGAGAATATCGTTGTCATAGCCGAGGCAAGGGTCCATAAAAAGGAAGAGGTGGGGAAACTGGTCCTGGCAATCAAGCAAGCCGTTTCAAGAAGGGTTGAGCTGACTCCTGATGAAGTGGTTATCGTACAACCCCAAACTATTCCCAAGACAACAAGCGGGAAAGTGCGGCGCGCTCTTTGCCGCCGGCTTTATTTAGACATAGATTGAGCGATTAGCTGTTAGTTTAATGATTAGTAAGTTCTCAATAAGTCCTGGCAACTCCGATGTACCCGACTACAGGGTGCTTCTTTTTCCAACATGCTCTCGCCCTTTGTTTTCTAAG
>JALTEL010000160.1 GCA_027073945.1 Caldifarciminota bacterium
AGCTTGAGGAGGTTCATAAGAACAAAAACTGGCACATAAAAGGAGGTTAAATCGTTATGAAACAATATAATCAGGATACTTCGGTAAACTCTAATTTTGAGGAAGAGGGGGTCTATGTGCAAAATAAGCAAAAAGCAGAAATCTGGTAAGAATAAAACAGTGTATAAGCTCCACACAGTTTAAATACGTGCTTTTTGTTGAATAACCCCAATTTTTACCTTAAAATATTAACAACTATGGAGGGTTAGTCTAATTGGCAAGGCGGCGGATTTGAAATCCGCTTCCGGTTAACACCGGATTGGGGGTTCGAGTCCCTCACCCTCCGTTTTTGCCCATGTAGCTCAGGAGGTAGAGCACTTCCTTGGTAAGGAAGAGGTCGCCGGTTCAAATCCGGCCGTGGGCTAATAAGGAGCAATATGAACATTCTATTAATGCTTATGGCATTGTCCACCACACAGAGTGTAAGGAAAATAAGATGGTTTTCTCTGCTTATACGGGGAAATAAAATAGGGTACACAAGACTGGAATACACAACCGGAAGGTTGCAAAACAAGGTAAAAGAGCTCACAGGTATGACCATTAACATGCTGGGCAGTACAAAAAAGTTGAATTTGATGACAGAAAGTACAACTGACAAAAGATGGAATCTGAAAACCGTTAATTTTGAATTAAAAACTCCGGATCAGATATCCAAAGGCAACGCTCTTGTAAAAAAAGACTCTTTAATCGTTTTCTTCTCAGCAGGTACAGGCTCACAAAAGAGGAAAGCCTTTTTCAGAGGCAGTTTGCCAGTCTTTCTCTCATCGTACATCTATATATTGCTTGATGAAGGTAAGAAAGTGCCCGGCAAATTTTACGTATTTGACCCCTCAACAATTGACCTCGCAAAGGGACGCATCACAAAGACCCAAGCTTCTCGCAACAGTTCCGTTTACAAATACGAATACGGAGGATATTCATCGGAAATAAGCATTTCAAAAAACTCCGGTATTGACGATAAGGGTCCTATGGGACTGGAAACGGTTGAAACAGACAAAAAGACCGCCGTTGCCAATGCAAAAGAGGCATTTGATCTGCTTGGATTCTTTGCTATCAGACCTCAAAAGCCTCTTAATACAAATTCAAAGCATATCAGACTTTTACTCAGCAATATTAATAAAAACCTTGACCTTTCCTGTGCAGCTCAGAAGGTGCTCAAAAGAACGGCAAATTCGGCTGTTGTGCGCATTGACATTCCCGATTCAATTCCAAAAGTGGCGGATGAGCCTCCTGCTCGTGTTTCTATTTACTTAAAGCCAACCCCTTTTATGCAGGTTGACAATGAAAAAATAAAAAATCTGGCAATGAGCATAACCAAAGATAAGGAAACGTCTTTTGATAAGACAAAGGCCATACTTGATTTTGTATATGATTATCTTGAGAAATCTCCCACAGTCTCCGTGCCTTCCGCCCTTGACGTACTGAATATGAAAAAAGGCGACTGCAATGAGCATTCCATTTTATTCGGTGCACTTGCAAGAGCTGCGGGCATACCCACAAAAATAGTGGTGGGTCTCATTTATCAGGCAGGTGCATATTACTATCATGCATGGGATGCCGTTTACATTGCAGGTCACTGGTATTTCGTAGACCCCATATTCCATCAATTCCCCGCTTCTGGCGCACACCTGATGCTCAAGGAAGGCGGTATAGACAAGCAGGGGGAAATCATAGACGTGGTGGGGAAATTAAAGATAAAAATTCTCAAACAATAGTTGAAATTACTGGTAAGGGTCCCAAACTGGCTCGGTGATGCCGTTATTTCAAGAATACTTCTGGCAAATCTCAAAGAAAAATACAGTGTAACGGTACTGTGTAAAAAGAATTTAAAATCCCTCTTTTACGACTACAAAACAATATGTTTTGATAATAATATGGAACTTTTCAAAAAATCCCTCATGCTAAGAGATAAATATGATGCGGCACTTACAATTCCACTTTCGTTTTCATCCGCTTTTTCCATTTTTTTAACTCACTCAAAGATACGCGCCGGATTCAATTTTGAAGCGAGAGGCATACTTCTGAACAGAAAAGCAACTATTCCCGCTGACTGGAAACAAATGCACACCATAAACACCCAGTTTAAGCTTCTTGAGCTACTGGGAATAAAAAATCACACGATACCGGAAATATACTTCAAGCCTCAATGCAAAGACAGCGGTGAGAAATACGTATGTTTCGCACCTTTTGCTTCATTCGGTCGTGCCAAGGAATGGCCTGTTGACAGATACATTGAGCTCGGCAAAAAGCTTTTTGAGAAATACGGAACCAGGATTTACATTTTAGGCACATCAAAAGAATTAAACAGGTCATATGTCTTTTCTGCACCTTTTTTTATCAATGCAGTCGGGAAAACAAACCTGACGGAAGCTTCCTGCATAATAAAAAATGCCATGTTTTTTGTCGGTAATGATTCCGGATTAACTCACCTGTCAGCAGCAATGGGTACGCCAACCGCTGCTGTGTTCGGACCCACATCCCCCGTATGGACAGGACCGATAGGCAAAAATGTAAAAGTGTTTTTTGATCCAGGGAAATGCACACCCTGCGAAAAAAGATACTGTCCCCTTGATAAAAAGATCTGCATGGAAAACATAACATCAGAAATGGTGTTTAAATTTATAGGAACGTCCATTCAGGATTGAGCTGCAGGGAGTTTTATCTCAAAAACTGTTTTAACATCCGGCTGAGATACAACAAGACTGACCTTGCCGCCATGAATTTCCTCCACAATTCTTCTTGTCAAGAGTAATCCTACACCCCATCCTTTTTTCTTTGTTGTAAATGACTCTCTGAACATTTTTCTCCTTAACTCTTTGCTTATGCCTTTGCCATTATCTGAGACACGGATTATGCAGTAATTTTCAACACTGCCTGTATGTATCTTTATCTCAGGATTTTCACCTCTTGCCTCGTAGGCATTTTTTAAAAGATTTTCTATACTCCACCCTATCAATTCCTCATCGCAATTTACCATGCAT
>JALTEL010000161.1 GCA_027073945.1 Caldifarciminota bacterium
ATATAGAAAGCACCAATCCATGCGGAGAACAGCCTCTTTTACCGTATGAGTCCTGCAACCTGGGTTCCATTAACCTGTCAAAATTTATTAAAGGGAAACAGTTCCTTGTGGAACACAAAAGAAAGGCTACCTTTGATGAAGCAATTTCTCGTATAGATTTTGAGAAGCTTGAGGAAATTGTAAGATTATCCGTTCATTTCCTTGATAATGTTATAGATGCTAATAACTTCCCATTCGATGAAATTTCAAATATGACAAGAGCGAATAGAAAAGTTGGACTTGGTATAATGGGTTTTGCAGATATGTTGATAAAAATAGGTGTACCCTATTCCAGTGAAGAAGCACTTAAAATAGCAGAGAAGGTCATGTCCTTTATCCAGGAAAAAGGTGTGGCTGAATCTATGGAGCTTGGAGAAAAAAAGGGAGATTTCCCGAACATTGGTAAAAGCGTTTATAAGCATCATATGCGCAACGGCACTATAACAACAATAGCTCCAACAGGCACAATTTCAATGATAGCAGAAACTTCAAGTGGCATTGAACCCCTGTTTTCCATAGCCTATACAAAGCATGTTCTTGGTGGAGAATCACTGGTGTATGTGAATAAAAATTTTGAGGAAGTTGCCAGAGGATTGGGTTTTTATTCAAGTTCATTGATGGAAAAAGTTGCAGATGCCAGGTCAATCAAAAAGTTCCGCGATATCCCCGATTTTGTGAGAGATATTTTTGAAACTACATTTGATATCAGCCCTATGCAGCATGTAAGAATGCAAGCTGCGTTTCAAAAATATGTTGATAATGCCGTATCAAAAACGATTAATCTTCCCAATGAAGCGCAGATAAAGGATGTTGAAAAGGTATATAGGGAGGCGTATACACTCGGATTGAAGGGAATAACCGTTTACAGAGATGGTTCAAGACAGGAACAGGTCCTCAATGTGGGCAAAAAGGGCTCCAAAAAACTTGGTGTGCTCACCCCAAGAGCAAGGCCTCAGGTAACCAAAGGAAGAACTTACAGGTTGGCCACAGAGATGGGCACACTTTATGTGACGATAAATGAAGATAATGAAGGTTTGCTTGAAATGTTTGTACAACTTGGCAAATCAGGCTCTTCTGTTATGGCATTTACCGAGGCAATTGGCCGTCTCATTTCACTTGCTTTGAGGTCAGGGGTTAATCCCAGAGAGGTTATAAAGCAGTTGCGAGGCATAAAAAGCTCAAGTCCTACGAGACAGGAAGATGGAGATATGGTTTTTTCTGTTCCTGATGCAATAGCCAAATGTCTTGACAGGTATCTTGCCGGCGGTGAGCAGCTTGAGCTCATACCTGCACAGAAGGAAAAGGGGCTTGGAGGAATTCCTCTGTTTTTGAATAATGAGAAAAGCAAGGACGAGAATGCCGTAAGGGAAGTGGATATCTGCCCCGAATGCGGTGGGGCGCTCATATATCAGGAAGGTTGCTATGTTTGCAGGGATTGCGGATATTCAAAATGTGAATAATTTTAAAAAACAAGGAGATAGATATGGGATTGAAAAATGATACATGGATAAAGGAAATGGCAAGAGATTTCAAAATGATAGAGCCTTTTGAAAGGAATCTCGTAAGAGAAGGTAAAATATCTTTTGGTATTTCCTCCTATGGGTATGATATAAGAGTGGCCGATGAATATAAACTGTTTACCAATGTATTCCAGAGTATTGTGGATCCTAAGAATTTTGATGCAAAGTCATTTATAGACCTAAAGGGTGATTATTGCATAATTCCTCCTAATTCATTTTGTCTTGCAAGAAGTGTAGAATATATAAGGATGCCCCGTGGAGTAATGGGGATATGCCTTGGCAAATCCACTTATGCAAGGTGTGGAATTGTTGTAAATATAACCCCTTTGGAGCCCGAGTGGGAAGGGCATATTACAATAGAAATTTCCAATACAACACCCCTTCCTGCTAAGATATACTCCAATGAAGGTATAGCCCAGATAATATTTTTGGAAGCTGACAAAATCTGCGAGGTATCATACAGTGATAGAAAGGGAAAGTATCAGGGGCAGAGAGGAGTGACTCCGCCCAAATTGTGAGGTGAAATATGAAAGATAATGAAAGAGAGAACAAAGAAAAAGTGCTTGATACTATTGTCAAGCAAATAGAAAAACAATTCGGCAAAGGCTCAATAATGAAGCTTGGAGATAAAACAGCACTTGATGTTGATGTCGTCCCTACAGGTTCTATAAAGCTTGACTACGCATTGGGGGTTGGCGGATATCCGAGAGGCAGAATTGTGGAAATTTTCGGTCCGGAAGCCTCGGGTAAAACCACCCTTGCACTTCAGGCAATAGCCGAAGTGCATAGAACAGGCGGAAAAGCTGCTTTTATAGATGCAGAACATGCCCTTGACCCGACATATGCACGCGCTCTTGGTGTCAACATAGATGAGCTTTTCATATCTCAACCCGACACAGGAGAACAGGCGCTTGATATTGCTGATATGTTAACAAGGAGTAATGCAATTGATTTGATAGTCGTGGATTCTGTGGCTGCACTTGTCCCGAGAGCTGAATTAGAAGGAGATATGTCTGATTCTCAGGTTGGGTTGCAGGCAAGGATGATGTCAAAAGCCATGAGAAAGCTCGTCGGGGCAATGAGCAGGTCAAAAACCTGTGCAATATTTATAAACCAAATAAGGCACAAAGTCCAGACACATTTCGGGTATGGCAATCCGGAAACCACTCCTGGAGGACTTGCGTTAAAATTTCATGCCTCGGTAAGGCTTGATATAAGGAGAATAGCTACCATCAAATCTCGTGAAGGAGCCCCGATTGCAAATAAGGTTAGAATAAAAGTTGTGAAGAATAAGGTTGCTCCACCCTTCAGGGAAATTGAAACTGAGATAGTTTTTGGAAAAGGGATTTCCACTGCCGGTGAACTCATTGATCTGGGTATGGAGTTCGGTCTGATAAAGAAAAGCGGGACATGGTACACGCTAATTGAGACCAATGATACATTCCAGGGGACAGACAAATTAAAGGATAAAATAGTACAGGAGCCGGGACTTTACAGCAAGTTATACAAAATCATAAGAGAAAAGTTGGGTTTAAAACCATTAAAGGGTGAAATTAGTCAGAAAACAAAAGATAGTAAGGACGATAAAAAATAAGCGTCAGAAGATAGGTACAAAAGGTTATACAGACTTTTTGCTGAGGTATTGAATATTCTTCCACTTGACGAAACGTGTGAAATGCCGTATAAATAAATACTAACAAATGTTCTTTGAAAATGGGGGCGTATGGACTCGACGGGGCTATGGAGGCTGTAATAGTGCATGTCAGGGTGTGGTACCCTGTAAAAAACCACAAAATATAATTGCCAACACAAATTATGCACTTGCTGCCTAAATAAATGGCAGCATGCCTGTTCTGAAGTTTCCCTCCACTTCGGGATAAGGCATCATAGAGGAGGGAGCCTTCAATACAGAGCCTGGGCTGTATTGAAGTATTTTCCAGGCACTCTACCTGCGCATTTTCCTGTGAATGAAGGTAGCAGTATTTGCACAGGATAAGCATGTAGTGCTATTGCAGGCTCGGCAACCGGACGCGGGTTCAATTCCCGCCGCCTCCACCAATAATATGAAAACAATTTATCTTAAAAAGAAGGATTTAGTAGAAGCGGAATCTCTTATATTTAACACATTAAGAGATCAAAATTTTTTTGAGAATTTCCCCTCAGAAAGAGTGCCGACTGAAAGGGCACTGCTCAGGTTTACATCAACTCCTGTTATAGGAAAATTCAATGTTCCAAATGTTTCCATATCTGCAATGGATGGAGTTGCTGTTAAATATCAGCAGGTGCCCTATGCTTCGCCACAAAATCCCGTTAAAGTCTCTGATTTTGCTTACGTGAATACAGGTGAGCCCGTACCTGATCATTATAACGCCGTTATTAAGATAGAGGACATTGAGCAGGTGAGTGACGGCATTGTATTGAGAAAACCAGTGAAATTATACGAAAATATAAGACTTATCGGAGAAGATACAAGCAAGGGCCGTATAATACTGCCTGCTAAGCATATTATAACTGCTCAGGCTCAAGCGCTCATGCTCCAATCTGAGATTATGCATGTTGAAGTCTATAAGCGGCCGTTTATCACGATTATTCCTACGGGAAATGAAATGAGAAAAGTAGGTACAAAAAAAGCAGAGCATGAATTTTTTGAAACGAATTCATTTATTTTCAAAGGTTATGCAGAACTGGCAGGTGCAAATGTTACAGTGGACAGGGTGGTAAAGGACAATAAGGTTTTATTGCAAAAAGCCATACTTAGTGCAGTTGAAACATCTGATATGGTATTTATACTGGCAGGTACCTCTCATGGAGGAAGAGATATAACTGCCGAGACCATAAATGATATTGGAGAACTGCTTATACATGGGATAAATCTTCACCCCGGAAAACCTTTTATATTCAGCATGGTAGCGGGAAAGCCGGTATTTGGACTTCCCGGATATCCCCAGGCCGCTTTCTTTGATTATATTTATCTGATAGCGCCTGTTTTATCCCATATAACCGGTATTCGTTCCTGCAATGATGTAAGAAAATACCATTTAACAAGAAAGTTGGCTTCTTATACGGGGATGTACCATGCCGTCCCACTGTCACTGGGCAAAATAGGCAATAAAAATGTTGCAACACCGCTTAAATCTGGTTCAGGGATACTTTCGAGTATTGTTAATATGGACGGTTTCACCATAATTCCTCCGTCAGAGGAGGGTTTTAATGAGAATGAGCCTGTGGATGTCAGACTTGCAAGGCCTTATTTTGATATTGAAGCGAATATGGTATTTTCCGGCAGCAGTGATTATCTTATTGAAATTTTGCAGGACATGCTTTCTTCAAGGGATGTCAACATGACAATATCATCAATAGGTAGCCTCGGTGGTTTAATAGCGGTCAAAAAAGGATATGCGCATCTTGCAGGCAGTCATCTTTATGATTCCACAACAAATACCTTCAATATTCCGTTTATTAAAAAGTTTCATATAGATGAGATCAAGCTTTTCAGGTTGTGTTTAAGGAAACAGGGATTTATAGTGAAAAAAGGCAATCCCAAGGGTATAAAAAGTTTTGAAGATATTGTATCAAAAAATGCTGTTTTTGTGAACCGACAATCAGGTTCTGGAACAAGGGTGCAAATTGACAATATGCTCAAGAAACTCAACATTAATCCGGGGCAGATAATGGGATACAGTGCGGTAGAATCAACGCACACCCAGGTGGCAATCAAGGTAAAAAGCGGATTTGCCGATGTTGGAGTGGGCGTGGAGCAAGCAGCCTGTATGTTTGGGCTTGATTTTATTCCACTTTTTGATGAAGAATATGATTTGATTGTAAGGGACGATTTTATCAAAGACGCAAGATTTAAAACCCTGATCGAAATAATAAAAAGCAAAGCACTTGCAGATAAGATTAATAAATTATGCGGATACAAATTATGCTTTGAGGAGATTCCCCTGTTATGAGAGCCAGATTTAAAAGAGAGATTAATTATTTGCGCATTTCAATAACGGACAGATGCAATTTGAGGTGTTTTTACTGTATGCCTTACGATAAGTCGTTTAAATTTTTACCTCATAATGAGATACTTTCTTATGAGGAAATAATAAAACTCGTCAGGATATTTGTTGAGCTTGGCATAAAGTATGTAAGAATCACAGGTGGCGAACCCCTTGTAAGAAAAAATATTGAGAATTTTGTCAGAATGCTGAGTCAGATTAAGGGTATTTCAGACATATCATTGACAAGCAATGGTGTGCTTCTTGCAGGCAGAGCACACATATTAAAAGAAAATGGACTTAGCAATATAAATATAAGCCTTGACTCTTTAAATCCCGAAGTATATGCCCAAGTTACAAGATTCGACAGGCTGGGCAAGGTACGGGATGGCATAGAAGATGCTCTGTCTTCCGGACTTTCTGTTAAAATCAATACTGTACTTTTGAAAGAGAATTTTGATGAAGCTGAAATGCTTATTGAATTTGCCAATGAGAGAAAAATTCCCATAAGGTTTATAGAGATGATGCCCTTTGATTCGGGTAAAAATTGGGAAAAGAGTTTCATTCCCGTAAATAAATTGATTGAAAGATTATCCTCAAACTACAGGCTTATACCTGTCTCTGGTGCAGGAGGCCATGGACCTGCAAAATATTACAGAATCCAGGGCAAGGATGCCATTGTAGGTTTTATTCCTGCAGTATCAGCCCCGTTTTGTTCAACCTGTAATAGAATAAGGTTAACGGCTTATGGTGCAATAAATCCATGTCTCGCAGATGATACTGAATTTGATGTTAAAATGCTTTTAAGGCATGGGGCCTCTCATTCGGCTATAAAACAGTATATAAAGCAGATTATTTATAATAAGCCGGAAAAATATGAATTTTCTAAACAAAAAAGCAGTAAACTAATGTCAAGAATGGGAGGATAATTCTATTGCAGCGTTTTACCATACTCCGGCTATTTTAGTTCCACAAACAGGACATTTTCCATCATGTATATTGTTTTGTATGACTGAGAAACCTCTGCGCTCAATTAAAAGTGCACCGCATTTGGGACAATAAGTATTTTCGTCCACTTCCCACATATTTCCGATATAGATATACCTTAGGCCAACCTCTTTACCTATGTTAAAAGCCCTTTTTAGATTTACCAGACTTGTTGGCGGGATATTTTGCATTTTGTATGCCGGGAAAAATCTTGATATATGCCATGGGGTATCTGCCCCGAGTTCATTATAGATAAATTTAGCTATATTTTGAAGCTCATTGTCTTTGTCATTTTTGCCTTCTATGAGCAGTGTTGTTATTTCTACCCATATACCAAGCTTCTTGTAGTACACTATTGATTTCAAGACTTCATCCCTTCTTGCACCTATGACAGATGCATAGAATTTTTTGTTCCACCCCTTTAAATCAATATTCGCAGCATGAAGAAAAGGTGAAATTTCCTTAAGCGGTTTTTCTTCAATATATCCGTTTGTTATGAAAACGTTTTTAATGCCAAGGTCCTGGGCTTTGAGTGCCACATCAAGTGCGAATTCATAGAATATTGTTGGCTCTGTGTATGTATAAGCGATGACAGGGGCTTTGTATTTTTGTGCCATACTGACGACTTGAGAGGCGGTGTAGTCTTCTCCTTCAATTCTCCCTGTCAAAGCTGGAAATTGAGCTATTTCCCAGTTCTGACAAAATTTACATGCAAAATTGCATCCCACTGTAGCTATTGACAGGGCATCTTTTCCCGGTAAAAAATGGAATAATGGCTTTTTTTCAATCGGGTCTATATGCATTGATATAAGCTTTCCGTAATTAAGAGAATACAATTTTCCGTCAATATTCTTTCGCACTCTGCAAATTCCTGTATTTGAATTGCGAATTATGCATCTATGCCTGCATAGCGTGCATTTGACTTTCCCTTCTCCTATTTTCTCATAATACATAGCTTCATGCATATTAATAATTTTACATTAAAGATGTGAATAATCAAGTTTAACAATGCATGTCGCTTATTAATTTGCATATCAGTGATTTTACACCTACTACTTGACATTTAGAGCCATATGCTTTATTTTATATACATAACAAAAGGAGGTTTTAGCTATTTTTTTATCAGATGATTGGTGGAAACAAATGAAAAGGCAAAGCCCCTCTCAGAAAGCGGGCGAGAGAAAGAAGGCAGAGCACAAGGCTTCCACGGGAAAAATAGGCGGATTTGGCACTGGTGTTTCCGAAGAAAAGGCTTCATGGAAAGCTGGACTTAAAGCTGCCAAAGAATCTGTGCAGAGTATTGGTGGTATAAAGCCTGATATGAGCTTTGTGGCTATCAGAGGTGATTACGATGCTAAAGCTGTATTAAAAGGTGTGAGCAAGGCTGTCAATAATGCTCCTGTAGTTGGTGTAATTCCCCATGGTGTGATATTCACAGAAGATAGCGTATCTACCGAAGGCATTGCAGTAGCCTCCATATCTTCTGATATTTTCCAATTTCAAATAGGTACTGGTAGAAATTTGTTTGAAAACCCTGAAAAAGCCGTTCAGGATGCAATATCTCCTATTTTAGATCAGTTTGTCACAAGAAAAGCCGAAGGTTATGATAATCTTCTGATATATTTTATTGTTGATACATATAAGAACGGTGATGCCATACTGGAGCTCGTTTCAAGGAAATGTGACGAGGTTGAGGATATCATACCATTTGTAGGTACTGTGCTTGATGTTACAGGTAAGGTAAGTAAGGAGACAGGTCTTATCACTGATGGTGAATTGTTGAATAATGCCATTGTCGCAATTGGTGTTTATTCTAAGTTCAATATAGGGGTGGGTTATGGCCATGGACTTTATCCGCTTGTACCCAAAAGAGCCACTGCTGTATCAGGGGATACCATTGTGGAGTTGGACGGAAAGCCTGCATATAATGTTTGGAAGGAATATCTGGTTAAAAAAGGAAATGACGAACAGGATATAAACGCAAATCCCGGTAAATATCTCTCAAGATTTCTTTTTGGAATACCTGTTCCCAGCTCCCCGAGAAATCCGAGAATAAGAATCGCATTGGGCGTTACTGAAGACGGCGGTATAAAGCTTAGCGGAAATGTAAAGGAAAATTCCACAATATGGCTGATGGAAGCACGGGAAGAGAGGATGCTGGATTCTGCAGGTAATGCCGTGATTCAGGCTATTGAAGACTTAAGAGGTAATAAGCCTATGGGTGGGTTTATCTTTTCGAGTATTATACGGTTCCTCAATCTCGGAGATAAATTCTTTGACGAAATTGCTCTTTTGCAGAGAAAAATGGCTGTTCCTCTGCTGGGATTTACATCAAGCGGTGAATTTTATAAGCCCACATCCACTATAAAATGGTATCACAATAGCTCGGCACTTATCAGTATACTCCCAGAATGAGAAATTTCCCACAGTCAGTTGCCCGCCACCTGCTTGATCAGTGTTCTGGTATAATCATATTACTCGATAAAAATCTAAATGTGATTTATACGAATAAAAAAATCAAATTACTCGGGATAAATGATAATGCTCTGTATTCAAGAACGCTTTATAAATTGCTATCATCCAGTGGAAGGGCTATTTTACAGAAAAAGATAAATGAGAAAAAAGATAAATTTTCCATAAAAACCAAGCTGCATTTGCCACACAGTGCAGAAGTCGATGCAGAGTTGTGGATAGAAAGGCAGAAGATTGCCAATCAGGTTTATGTGCTCGTTACCGTTAATCCTGTGAAGTGGAAGGATTCTCCGGCCGCTATTGTGGATATGATAGAGACGGGATTGATTCTATCAAACAGGACTGGCACGATAAAATTTGTGAACTATTATGCAAAAGAATTGTTTGGTGATAGAGAATTGATGCACCTTAGTAACCTACCGTATAATCTTGGAAATGTGCTTCTTGATGCAATAAGACAGAATTTGCAAAGAGGTGAAATAGAATTAAGAAAAGGTAAGTATCTCGGATATAATTTCAAACCCTTTCCGTTGGACGATGAAGAGCATTATCTTTTTCAACTAAAAGATATTACGGAGAGAAAGCTCATGGAGCGTGCAATGGAGGAGTTTGATAGGGTTTCTTCGCTTGATTCGCTTGCTTCAGGACTTGCACATGAGATAAAGAATCCTCTGGCAGGAATGAAGCTTATGGCTCAAAGACTTGATAAGGACCTTGAAGAAGACGGAGAAGAGAAAAAAAGGGAATACATAAAGAGGATCATAAAACAGATTGACAGAATAGACCATCTTATAAGAACATTGTTTTCTCAAGTGAAAGCTCATACTGTCCAGATTGAGAGAGTAGATATGTATAAATT
>JALTEL010000162.1 GCA_027073945.1 Caldifarciminota bacterium
ACATTATTCATCTAGCACCTTTTCTCAAGTTTAAAAATCGTATTGTCTATTTTGCCCAGGCAGATGACATTGAATATTATGATTCACCATTGATTCGTAGAATAATAGATTTTCTGTATCGCTGGTATTTTTCAAAGAATGGACCTGTCATCACGGTATCTCAGCATTTAAGCGATATTTTTCTTAAACGTTATCATTTTGACCATTCCCATGTTGTTACCAATGGTATCAATCTGTCCATATTTTATCCGGATTCAGACCCGGACCTGCTTTCTTTAAAAGAGACAAGAAGGGCATTATTGTTTATGGCGCGTGGCGATCACTATCGCAAAGGATATGATTTGGCTTTGGAGATTTTTTCCCGCCTGAACGATAATCATATCAACAATATTGAATTATGGGTTTGCGGTGAATCAATATCTGATCGGGATTATTGCTTTCCCGTGCGTAATTTTGGAGTTGTGGATGATGCCCGATTACGCCGGATTTTAAGCAGTGCCGATATCTTTTTTTATCCATCAAGGCATGAAGGTTTCGGCCTATTTCCTCTTGAGGCAATGGCGTGCGGTTGTGTTGCAGTCACGACAAAGGCAATTCCCTACTTCTCCTCTCTTGAGTCCATACAGGTAGCTTCCATTGAGGATGTTGATAGTTTATATCATTTAATTGTTAAGCTCATTCAGGATAATATTCGTTTCGAAAAATTACGGAATAAAAGTAAAACTGATGCCAGCCATTATGACTTGCAGAAAAGCAAGGAGCTTTTTAGCCAGACACTTGAGTCATTACACAGTAAATGCCTGATATGAGGATCGGTATAGATGCGACAACTATCTTCACCAGTCGACCAACTGGTCTGGGAGTCTATTCAATCAATATTATAAATGAATTGACTATGCTGCATGATAATCTGGTCGTTTGGACAGTTGACGATTCTTTTTTAAAAATATCCTCTGCTAAGATCCGGAAGGTTATGCAGCCTTTTCGTTTTCTGGGTAATCATCTCTTTCAGCTACGTCCCTTTTGGGTTGAGTTTGTGCTACCAAAGTTATTGTCTCTGGAGAAGGTGGACGTTCTTTACACAACCATTCCCAATGCTCTTTGCAACAGTCCAGTCCCTCATGTCGTAACGGTTCATGACCTTATCCCTTTGACCTTCCCAGAGGACGCTCCCCATTCAGTTCGTTGGAATTTCAAGTTACGTCTTCCTGCCATTCTTGAACAGGCCGATAGGATCATAGCTGTATCGAGTCATACGAAACGCGATATCATTGATAATTATGGATTGCCTTCTGATAAGATTAATGTTGTCAGTGAGGGCTATGATCTTGCTCATTTTCAAACCGATGTCAACCTGTCTGTCCTTAATGACTATGGTTTGGTTCCTAAAAAATACATACTTTATGTTGGCAACAGCAGTGCCAGAAAAAATGTCCCGCGGCTCATAGAAGCATTCAGCAAGATTAAAAACAGAGTCCCCCATATTTTGGTATTGGCGGGATCTAAGCATCCCAAGGAACGTAAATCTTTAAATAAGGTAATCAATCGATTGAATATAAAAGATCGTGTTCGAATGCTTGACTATGTCCCGTATGGTGATCTTCCAGCTTTGTATGCCGGGGCAGATCTCTTTGCTTTTTTATCGTTGTACGAAGGGTTTGGTCTGCCTGTGCTAGAGGCAATGGCTTGTGGTACACCTGTGCTGGCTGCCAACATAACGTCTCTTCCCGAGGTTGTTGGTGTTGCCGGTTTGTTGGCGAATCCTTTGTCAGTCCAGGATATTACGAAAAAAATGGAGTTTTTGCTTTTGGACCAAGAGGCGAAAAAGAAGGCTTCATCTGCAGGTCTAAAACGGTGTAAAGATTTCCGTTGGTCAGCTGCAGCCGAAAAGATTTATGGTATTTTTAAAGAGATATTTGAAGGTGAAACAGGTGGCCGTAGATATGGGATGTGAGGGACGGACGTAGGTCGCGATAGGAATGCCCGCAGTCAGGATAGAAATACAGTGCGCACAACCTCCAAAATCGTAGGTTGAGTTGAGAAACGAAACCCAACATTATACTTCTTCTAAAAACGATTTGCGTTAGCTCCGTAGTTTTCTTGGGTTTTATAGTATGGGAACCCCTGGCTCCGGAGCGCAGCGGAGGAGAACAGGGAAAGTCCCACGTTGCAAATACCTCAGAAAACGGAGAGTCGAGAGCATGTTGGAAGAAGAAGTGCCCTGTGATCGCTTACCCAGAGGTAGTACCGGCAGAAGTTTTACATTGCCCAACGGTTGCTTGGTTTTTATAATATCTTGATACAACAGCCCAACATATGTCAAGAGGCGTGCTGCCATATAGGGATCAACCGTGGACTGAAACTCTAGAAGTAAATAGACATAAAACCACTCTTTGCCCCAGTATACACGTTGGAATAAGACAAAATTACAGAAGCAGGATCAATCTTCTTTCTTGCCCACCTCTTTAACTTCACTTTTTAGCCATTCTAAGTAGTCTTTACTGGCAGCCACTATTGGTACTGCTATTATTTCTGCTACCTCATATGGGTGCATTTTCGTAAGCGCTTACTTAACCCCACCCTTGCAAGCAGCCACTGGGAGTATTTTGGCACAGTTCCATGGCAGAAGGGCCTCGTAGTCTTGCAGGGTCCTGGCAATGGGCAGTTTTTCAAAGATGTACCTGAGATAGCCATAGGGCTCAAGCCTGTTGGCCTTGGCTGTTTCAATCAGGCTGTAGAGCAGGGCGCTGGCCTCGGCTCCCTCTGGGGTCCCTGAGAACAGCCAGTTCTTCCGGCCTATCACGAATGGCCTGATGCTGTTCTCAGCAAGGTTGTTGTCTGGCGAAAGATGGCCATCCTCCAGGGGGCCGATAAGGGGTCAAAAATAATGACCATTGACACTTGCCCTTTGGGGATACGGAAGACCCAGCTCTGGAACGGTGATGAAACAGGCACGAAATCATGCAGCCATCTTTAGCTTTATATCCACAAGCTCCCTCTCCAGATAATTCACTCT
>JALTEL010000163.1 GCA_027073945.1 Caldifarciminota bacterium
GAGTGTTCAACACCGAGTGTTGAACAAAATCGGATTTATTTGTGTTCGGTTTTTAATCGCGTGAGAAATAATTTTACTTAGAGATGGTCGACCTCCGCGAAAAAACCTCAAAGTAAAATGATCGCTAATCTATGCTGATATCTACGCTGATTTACGCTGAGTTTCCGCGTTTATCCGCGTCTTTATCTGTGTTTATCTGCGCTAAAAAAATATGAAAAAAATATTAATTAGTTTATCAATTATTGGTATCGTGGCTGGGATTAGCCTGGGCGTCACCGGCGCATGGTGGAGTGATTCGGCGACCAGCCATAACGCTTCCTTTCATTCTGGTACCATGGATTTAAAATTGGCAAATTCAAATGCTAGTGGAAATCCTACTGGCGAGTGGCAGGACAATGTAAATCAGACCTGGGATTATCAAAATATGGTTCCGGGAGGAGATTCAGTTGGCAGCAACCTTTGGCTCAAAAACGTTGGAACAACACCCGCAGATTGGTTAAAGTTTACTGCCAAGACTGCTTCGGACAAAAGTGGTTTAGATAAAGTAATGAGAATTACGAAATTAGCCTACGCTGGAAAAAATTTACTTACTGGTGGGGCCGGAGCTGATTTGAGTAATTATGTTGCGCCGACTTATTGTGATGTAACAGTGGATCCAAGCGTGTCTACACTTGATACAATTGGTAAAGGCGTCGCCGCAGCAAGCACAGGTCAAACGGTTTGCGTAAAACCAGGTAATTACAATAATACTACTTGGCATGAAAGTTTCCCGATTGCAATCAGTAATGGCATAACTCTAGTTTCCTTAGAGGGTCCAGACACAACAACCATAACAGCACCGGCAGATAAAAATGCAATAGAGATTGCTGCTAATAATGTAACGATAAAAGGATTTACCATAACAGGAGCTGCTTATGGAATTAATACAGGTGGGCATACAGGAATTACAGTTACAGATAATAAGATTATGAATTATAGTAAGGAAGGGATATGGATAGACGGCGGTAGTGCTACGATTGCTAATAATGTTATAAAGGCAAATGATAATGGAACGCCTAACAATAATCATTCTGTAGATTCTATCTATATAAAGAATGGAGCTGTAGCAACAATAGATCACAATAATCTGGAGAATAATAAATATAGCGGGACGATATACAACGGAAATAATTGGTCAACTGCGGCTGGGATTGCAGCCCATACAGGTAGTAATGTAACCGCGACTTATAATGTTATTACTGGAAATGATTTTGGTATTCAGATAAAAGAGAGAGGAGTAACAATGACTGCTAATCATAATGATATTTTAGGAAATACTAGAGATTTCTTCTTTGAGGCAAATAATGGTTGCACCCCAGTAAAGGTTTTTGATGTTACGAATAATTGGTGGGGAGATTTCAATCCGGCTGACCAAGTTAGCGTTGATCCAAAATGCACAAATCCAATTAGTGATATAGTCAGTTACACTCCTTATGCTGGTGGTCCGTTTATTGGCTATATTAATGGAGTAGATTATAACCATAATGGTTTTGCTGATTTGAATGACTTCTACGGGGTAACTCAATACCGTGGTAATCCTAATCGTGCTCCTATAGTAATAAAGAATCCCGAGCTTGGCCTTAACCAACAACAAAAACTTGAGCTCTATGTTCAACTTGATGGACCAACATCAAACAATAACCAACAGGGCGGAAAAGTAGAATTGGATGTAACTGCTGTAATGGGTCAAGGCCCAGCAGAATAAAGTTGAGTTGAGTTGAGCTCTTTTAGATTGCCTCGGTCTATTGGGGCAATCTATAAAGAGCTTAATTTCAGTTTTTGCTATGGATTTTAAAAAATTTGATGTTGGAAAAGTAAAGAAAATTTCTTATTGGGCACTCTTAGAGTTTCTACTAATCATATTGGTTTTCGTCCTGTTTCCGCTCTTGCCGATTAAGAATAATTATTCTCTGAAAATGGTAACTTCCGGCTCAATGTCACCAACGATTAAAACAGGAGCTATCGTAATGGTGAAGCCAGAGGCGGACTATCAAAAGGGGGATATTATTACCTTTCGCGTCGGCAAGACAGCAAAAGATATTGTCACTCATCGTATTATTGACGTAAAAAACGGGCAGTTTGTTACTCAGGGTGATGCCAATAATGTGGCTGACACAGGCTCTGTGCGCAAAAGCCAAATTTTAGGCAAAGTGGTTTTTTCAATACCTTATGCTGGTTATGTGGCTAATTCTGTTCACTCAAAACTTGGATTTATCTTGCTTATTCTTATTCCAGCGCTCTTCATAATCTTTGACCAGATGAAGAATATTGTTGGGGAGGTGAAGAAGATTAGAAAGAAGAAATTAGCCAATTGACGGATTAACGGATTGACAAATTAACGAATTAACGGATTCATTAAACGAATCAAAGAATTTTATGAAAATTAAGAAATTTGAAGATTCACCGATTTGGAAATTAGCGCTCAAAATTACGAAAATTATTTATGATTTAAGTTCCAAAAAAGAATTTACTAAGGATTTTCGATTAAAGGATCAGATTAGAGGGGCAATTATTTCTGTAAGTTCTAATATAGTTGAGGGATTTGAGAAAAATAATAATAATGAATTTATCCGTTTCCTAAAAATTGCCAAAGGTTCTGCGGGTGAAGTAAAAAATCAACTTTTCATTGCTTTAGCTGTGGGATATATTTCTAAAAAAGAATTTAATGAGACGAAACAGGAATTGGAGGATTTGCTTGGTCAGATTGGGGGACTAATAAGTTATTTAGAAAACTGCCGCTCTAAGGGACAATTTGTTAAAAAGAGATTAAAAAATTAACGAATTAGCGGATTAAAAAAATTAATGGATTGCGAATTGAATTTGTTAATCCTTTGATCCGTTAATCGGATAATTGAATTAATGAGAAAATCTTTTACAAAATTTATCGTTTTCTGGCTGGTGTTGTGCTTAAACTACACCGGCATTTTGGCGATTTCTGATACTTTTGCCTATTTTAACGATACAGAGACATCAAC
>JALTEL010000164.1 GCA_027073945.1 Caldifarciminota bacterium
CATGAACACCCTGATATCTTGAAGCATCATTCTCTCCTGCAAAGTGAATGCTGCTCAGTGTCCAGCTGAAATTTACTCCTGTCATACCAATGGAGAAGATGAAAAAAGCAAGGAAAACAAAGGGAAGTTTGAAGTTCTGCGGTAAAATAACAACAAGTCCGAGTGACAATGCATAAAGTGAAAGGACAAAAAACGAATAAGCAGTGAATTTGACAGGCGATATCCTGTCGAATATTTTACCTATAAAGGGGGAGAGTATTATCCTTCCTGTCTGAGACATAAAAACCCTTGAAATTGAAATTATCGTATAGCTCAACCCTAACTCCACAACGAGCAAACGCGGCAATGCCGGTAAAATCATAAGAAATGCCGTGCCATAAATGAAGTAAAATATCTGGAAAATGGCAAAGGCTTTGTCTTTCTTGAGCAGTTCGTAAGTTTGAGCGAACGGTTTGAGAAGCTCTTTCAGGCCGATAGCCTTCTTTGTTTTGCTGTATTTATGCTGTTTTATTGAACTCAGAATTATCACATGCAGGAATCCAGATATACCCGCCACGGAGAATGCTATTCTCCAGAAATTCCCGTTTAAATCAAGCAATTTTCCCGTGATATAAGCACTTAAAACTATGAAAATAGAAAGTAATGAAAACAAATAGCCGAATATTTTGCCTGTTTTGCTCCATCTTATATTACTTTGAATGATGGAGTTCTGCGCTGGAAGTATGATTGAGTTGGCCGAATATACTAAAAATAAAAGTCCTATCAATTCCCATGGCGTTTTTATAAAAAATACCAGCAAAAGAGATAATCTCCCGAATATTCCCGCTGTGATTAGAAATTTCTTTTTGTTTCTGCCTGCCATTAGTCCTCCGAAGTAAGTGGAGAAAAAGTTTGATGCAGGCCATACCATTGATAAAATAGTTATGACAAAATCATTTGCCAGCAATGCTTTTTTTATAACAATATCCTGGAGTCTCAGAATGCCCTGAAAGATTCCGTTGAACACGTAAGATACGGAAAATTTTTTAAAAGTGATACGCTCAACTATATCTGTTTCTGCAGGTGAATGTTGCATACCTTAATTTTGAAGTACTTGTTTCGTATTATTTATACACTCTTTGTAATGACTACTGTTTTGTTATTACAAAAACTTGACAGGACAATTGTTAAGGTTTAAAATATAAGCAGAAAAAGGGGGGATTTTTATGAAAAGGTTTGTTGTTTTATTAACAGTGATTTTGTGGATAAATAGTGCGTATGCGTACAAATACCTCTTTGATTATACAAAAGAAGAAACAGCAGGGAATGCCGATTGGATTGTTGATGGCGATTATCCTTATCCGAGCCCTGCAAACCCGACATCAGAGACATCATGGGACAGGGCACTCTCGTCATGGGGATACAGACTATACATAAGAAACGATACTATTGTCACCCTGCCTCCCACTGATTCCATAACTTATGGCAATGCTTCACATACTCTTGACCTTTCCAATTTTGATGTATTTGTCATGGATGAGCCGCAGGACCCTTTAAGTGTATCCGAAATACAGGCTATTCTGAGCTTTGTACGT
The DNA here is from genome assembly GCA_027073945.1 of Caldifarciminota bacterium. The sequence continues at coordinate 1,575 of JALTEL010000164.1, forward strand.
AACGGCGGTGGTTTTTTTATGATATCCGACCACAACATATCTGATAGGAATAACAATGGATGGGATTCGCCGCGTGTTTTTAATGCAGCATTTGAGGATTCTTTTGGAGTGCACTACGATACAACAGGAGATGCAAATAATTCCATAAGCGCCTCTTTCACAAATGTCAGCACCGATGCAGGAGATTCCATCATACATGGCGTGGCAGGAGATGTGGATACGTTCGGATACTGGTCGGGTACGGTTTTGCAGTTAAATACAGCGATTAATTCCACACTACAGGGTCATATATGGGTGGATGGAGAGGCTCAGAATTCCACTGTTAATGTTGTATTTTTTACAGGAAGGTACGGTAACGGAAAAATAGCCGGTTTCGGAGATTCTTCGCCCTGTGATGACGGTACTGGTGACCCTGGAGACAACATATATGACAATTGGCATGATTATGCCGATTCAACAGCCATTTTGAATGCCAGCATCTGGCTTGCCATTCATGCATCGGCTGGCAATCAGCCGCCTGTTATAAGCGATATAATACGCACGCCTTCAACGGTTACTGACACGGATACCGCTTTTGTATCCGCATATATCACGGATGACCATGCAGTGTCCGAGGATTCCCTGTATTACAATGTGAATGGCTCGGCCTTTTCGGCAGTGTACCATACTCTTCGCTCCAGTGATACGTCTTATTTTGAAATACCGCCACAGAATCCGGATGATACTGTGAATTATTATATAATTGCTGTTGACGATTCAGGTGCAAGGACAATTTCGGATACTTACAGTTTTATCGTACAGAATCACACGGCCAATCAACCGCCCGTTATAGATACCCTGTGGCGTATTCCTGTTAGCCCGACGGATACGGATTCAGTACTGGTTTATGCAATAATAACTGATGACCACATTGTTGCAACAGATTCCATATACATATCTTTAAACAGTGGGGCTTACAATCCTTACTATCACATATCAAGAACAGGTGATACATCAATATACAGTATAGGCAAATATGCACAGGGCACTCAGGTTGCCTATTTTGTTTCTGCAACAGATGACTCGGCTGCCCGCAGTATCTCGGATACATCGGCATATACTGTGTCAAGTTCACAGAATCAATTAAATGCAGGAGTTGTTATTAACGAGATTATGTACAATCCTGCAACGAGTTTCGGGAATGATCTTTATTACGAATATACAGAGGTATGGAATGCAACGCCCGATACCGTTGATATGACAGGGTGGTATCTTATGGATAATACTCCCGGAAAAGTAGCCCATGTACCCCCGGGAACAAAGGTTCCTCCGTATTATTTTGTTGTGTTTGCAAGGAATGTTGATTCCCTGCTTGCTAAATCGGAGTACAATAACTATCTCACGAATGGGGATGAGATTCTGATAAACATAGCCGATAGTATCCAATTGTCCAATAGCGGTGAATGGGTAAAGTTAATTGACAATACAAAGGGCACAAGGGACAGTGTTAGTTATGATGATGCCTCTCCATGGCCAACTTCCCCGGATGGAGGAGGGCCATCCCTTGAATTAACATCACCCCTACTTGATAACAATGTAGCATCAAGCTGGCAGGCATCTGACGGCACAACAGCTCCTTATGGAACGCCGGGAGACACGAATTCGGTTGTAAATCTCTATGCATGGCAGAGGCAACATTCATTTAAGTCATACTTACCTGCTGTAATAGTTGTGAGAAGCGCCGGTAAAATAAACATTACAAAAGAACAGGCAGTTTTTGATATCAAAGGACGCAGGATAAGTCATTTGTCCGTGCTTGGTCCCGGTATTTACTTTATTTACGGGAAAAATAGCAAAAAGGTTGTAAAGAGATTTATTCTGATAAAATAGGTCTATTTACCAGAAGATTGGTTGAAAATCTTATGCTATAAGGCTTACGTTAAGATCAAATAAACTTTAGTTACTTTGCAGGCCTTTTAAACCTCCCCTTCACCTTAAAGGATTTAACGTTTATCTTGTATTTTCTGATAATCCTGTACATCCTCATTCTATTGGTGTTCAAGAGTTCTGCAGCAGCAAGGATATTACCATGTGCCTCTCTGAGTGCATCCATTATTATTTCCTTTTCTTTTTCCATTAGATATTTTTTGAGAGGTGAGCCCTTTCCACGTAGAAGTTTATATCTCGGACCTGTTTCTGTCAGCTCTTTTGAGAGGAAAGGAGAATCAATCGTGCCTGTGTCTGAGAGAATCATTGCCTGTTTAATCACGTTTCGTAGCTCTCTCACGTTTCCAGGCCAGCTGTACCGGAGAAGTATTTTTTGAGCCCTTGCCGTTATACCTGTAAATTCTTTACCTACTTCTGGACCTGCTTTTGTTGCAAAGAATTCTGCAAGAGGTATTATATCCTCGGGTCTTTCCCTTAAAGGTGGTATATTGATAACAAATTCTTTTATTCTATAGTAGAAGTCAGGTCTGAGTAAAGTGTTCTGCAATAGGCTGTCAATGTTTTTGTTTGATGCGAAAATTGTCCGCGCTTTGAATGGAATTTCCTTACCATCGCCCACTCTTCTGAATTTTTTCTCATCAAGCATTATCAAAAGTTTTTTCTGGGCAGTTGGTACTATATTGGCAAGTTCATCAAAAAATGCCGTGCCTTCATCGGCTATTTCAAGCAATCCCGGTGTGTCGTAGTATGCACCTGTAAATGCGCCTTTTTTATATCCGAATAGCTGAGATTCCAGAAGTGTATAAGGCATACCACCAAGGTCAATCTGAACGAAAGGTCTGTTTCTGCGATGACTTATTGAATGAATAAACCGTGCCAGCATTCCCTTGCCGGTTCCTGTTTCGCCCTGTATGAGCACGGATACATCAAGTCCTGCAATACGTTTTGCATCATCTATAACCCTCTGCATGGCCGCACTTTTGTGTATAATCTGCAGTTCTTCCTCTTGTTTTGCACGTGTTTCTTTCAATAATCTTATATGAGCATACAGTGCATCTTTCTCAAGGTTTCTGCCTATTGCAGCACTTAATATTTTTGCGGTGAGTTCTATGAAGTTTTTATCCTGCACCATAAATTTCTTGCTCTTTGTTGTTGTATCAAGATATACAACGCCTATTAATTTGTTTTTATAAGTGAGGGCCACTGCAACAACGGATTTTATGTTCCCTATGAGCACCGAATGTGCTCTTTTAAATCTTGGGTCTTTTTGGGCATCGTCAAGTATGATTGTGTGTTTCCCTTTTTTCACAGCCTCAAGCACAGTTTTTGAAATGGATTTTGATTTTTTTATTGCAATGGGGTCAAGTTGTACGTATGCTCGCCTTCTCAGATGTCCGTTTACATTGATATATATTGCTCCGCGCTCTGCATCAAGCAAGTATATCATTATCTCAAGAATTCTTTTGTAGTAATCTTTGTGCTCCATATCCATCTCGGATATTTTGGAGATTTCTTCCAGAGCTTTAAGGTATTTTGCACTTCCCTCCATAGGTTCTGATGTATCTTTACTGGCGAGGGAGCGCCTTATTCTGAGAAGACTTTTCTTGTACTCATTATTCCCGAGTTTTCTGGCAAGCGTGAGTGCTTTTTCTGTCATTTTTGTAATTTCCTCATGAGGAATGGGATAGATGAAGCGCAGGTTTAAAAGTGATGTGTATACCTCAAGCAGGTCATGGGGACTGTTCTTGAGTTCAATGAGCAGTTTTTTACCAACTGCTACGGCTTTTGCGTACTCTCCTGTTTTTATAAGGGTCTTCAGGTAGAGTACAGGATATTTTGTTATTTCATTTTCCATTGTTTACCTCCTCCTGGATGTTTTATCTTATATAAATTTACAAGGTAGTAAAATTTTTTATTTTCTCCTCTGGTCGTTATTTTGCCCATAATCTCTCTGGCCTTTGCAAATTGTTCTGTCTCTATATAATATTCGCATAGATAGCTATCTTCCATATATTTACCATATTTTTGGCAGAGTTTTTCAAATTCTCTGTATCTATGCGATTTAATATATATTTCTGAAAGGCTATTGAGAGATGTGATAAAGTATTTGTCCGTAACCCCCTTTCCCAAAATTTTTTTGGAGTATTCTACGGAAATTTTCCATTCGCCTTCTTTTTTGTAAATACTGGCCAGGGTGCTTTTTATATAACTGTCAAACACATTATCACCTGCCAATGAATTGTAAAGCATGGCCTTTGTAAACATTTCAGTTGCATTGTTCCTATCTCGCTTTTTAAGAAATGCATAACCCATGTAAATATATGTTTGTGTATCCAGATGGTAAGTTGTACTGTAATGCAGCGATTGTTTAAGGAATTCAATTGCACTGTCAAGTTTATTTAGAAGAATATAAATGTACGCAAGGCTATTTAAACTGAGCTTTATAAAGAATTTACCTTCTTCTTTTCCGTATGCCTTCCTGAGCAAGCTGAGCAGTATCTTCTGTGCCCTGCTGTATTTTCTACTTTGTATAAGTTTAACAGCTTTGTAATACCTGTTGTAGATATCCGATGAACTCAAAAGTTTTAGTACATCACTTTGCTCTATTGGCTTATGCAGTAACTCATAACACAGTGCTAAAAGTCTCTGTGCTTTAATAGTTTGAGTATCTTTCAGATATTCCACAGCTTCTTCATATCTTCCCAGGCTGGTTAATATTGAACCAGTGAGGTAATTAATTTCAGTATCATTTGCAAATTTAATATGCAGGCCTTCAAGGTCATGGAGTGCGCTTGCCAGAAGCCCTGTTTTTATTTTTCTTTTTATAATCTCAAGCAGTATATCTCTGTCAGATGCAAAATGGACTGACTTCTCAAGAATCAGTCCTTTTATACTTTTGTCAGTAATGAAGTTATCAAATATGTTCAGAGCCTTTTTTTGTCTTTTCTTGTCCTCTGTGCGCATATACTGAAAAATGAGTTCTGCCGTGCAGAGTTCGTCACATTCCGGATATTTTGCCTCAAGGATTTTTATAATTGCCTCAGAACTTTCCATGTCCTTACCTCCGCCTACAGGTTTTGTTAACATAATTTCCTCATTTTCTACAAGAACATTTCCATTGGCGATCAACCGAAAAATAAGAGGGGGTATTTTCGTTAATTGGGTGGAATTTTTCAGAAATTCAAATGGAATAACAATGCCATATCCGGACAAATATTTTTCCAGATCCCTATTTGCTTTAGCCTGTTCTTTGAGTTTTCTGCAAGCTTCAAAGTCAATTTCTATTGAGTTGTTTTTGCATTTCCCAATTGAAGATAGATAATGAAGCCCGAAGTTTAAATAAGCAATGAACCTGCTTAGAAAACTGCTTGAATCTTTCAGAAGCTGTTCAAAAACTTCAGTAAAATTAACCAGCTCAATATCTATGATTTTCAGGATACGTTTCAGTAATGGAAAGGATATAAGAGAAAGACGCAGCTCTTTTACATAGGGGTATATGTTCTGTATACCCACAGAATTAGTGGAAACGATAATAATCTTATGTATATCCTCATTGAGTAATGCGTTCATCAGCATTTTTAAATCCGGTTGAAAAAATATATTCTCATGGAGTGTTTTCAATTCTTTTTCCTGCATATTGTCAGCATAGTAAATGGCTATATCACATCCAGGCGGAATAGACCCCGTTTCATTTATCAGAGCGCTTCTTTTGCCCTTGATATTTAAAATAATGTTCAAGTACTTTGACAGATACCTTTTTACATTATCGTCAAACGCTCCTGTTATAATATTGATAATGCTGTTATTGTTTTTTACATAAGTATCCAAATTTAATGGTACGAGCGAAACAGCGTCACTTATGCTAAAAATTGATAATTTGTTGTACCCCAGTGTATTGAGTATGTGAAAGGCAGATGGCCTTTGCTCCTGAAAGAAGGAGAGAGATTTTTTTATTATTTCACCGAATTTTTTCTCTTTCCCATATATCTCAGTATCAACATAGAGTTTTTTTTGACTTTTGTATAATTCGTCAGGATTTTGAGCTTGTATGGCGGGATGCCCTAATACTATGCTGTGAAAAATCATCGCAAGCGAGTAAATATCACTTTTAAACTCAGGTTCCCCTTCTATTGCTGAAGGCGCTGTATAGGGCATGTTTACAATATTTATAGGTTCAGATTTAAAGTAGAAAAATGCATTACCTATGTCTATGATGTATGGTTTGCCAGTTTCTCTCTCCACAAGGATGTTTTTGGGGCTTAAATCATTCAAAACAATGCCTTTTTTGTGAAACTCGAATATGTATCCTACTATGATTTTAAAATATCTGCGAATTTCGGATATGTCTTTACCTGCAAGATATTCGTCTAAATGCACACCGTCTATATACTCTTTTATAAGAATGCTTTTTCGTTTTCTTTCATACAGTTCTACGGGTTTTGGGAGAAAATCAAATCCGAGATAAGAAAGCATGTGATATTCAAACCTTATGCGCTCGTTGTAAGTAGAGGAAGTTGGCATCTTTATTATAAAGTATTTGTTTGACTTTTTTACAAGAATAATTTGCGATATATTTGTATGAGCGAGTTTTTTTATTACTTTATAACCATGTATTAATGACATAGTGTAATATTATGTAGCAAAAAGGCCTTTGGATCAAGCAGTTTCTATTTCAGCGTGCACTTTCGGGCAAAATTGATTGAACAAGACCTTTTTCCACTTTAATATCGGGAAGTTTTTTTATCCATATTCTGAAATTGTAATCCCATTTTGTGCCATATTTCGTATAAGAGAACATCGCCTCCCAGCAATGCAGGTCTTTGACAAGGCTAAACGACCTTGACAAGAACTGCCCCTTTGCGAGGTCATAGGCGGCTGCGGCACTACCGCTGATTGTTTTTGTCAGATTGTAATTGGCATTTATCTGCAGATTCTGGTTGGAATTATCTGCTTGCCTGTTAAAGTTATAATTAATGGAAAAGCTTATTTTATTTTGCGATGTGCTTGAGTCTTGTTCTGAGAAATCATTTTTAAAGAGTCGGATAATACTGTGAAACCCGATATTGCCGCCGTAACTTGAAATCTTTTTATCATAAACGGCATAAATGGCATTTCCCCTTATTGATATGGGCAGGGACTGCGAAAGTGAACCGTTTATATTTATATCGCTGAATTTATTTTCCTCTTTGAGGAGATTGCAGGAGCTCGATAAGTTCAAGTCAAACAGATGTACGGCTTTTTCCCCTATTTTTGCATCAAATCTGTTTCCTGCCTGAAAATTCACACTTTCGTTTCTGACAGGTATACTGCCGTAATTGAAATCACATACAGGATTCTCAATTTCAGGGGTATAGGAGAGAGATACGGAAGGATTGAATGTGTGGCGTATTTTTTCTATAGGCCCGATTTTGAATACGGAATATCCGTACAGTGTTGTTTTTATACCCTGCGAAAAACTCACTCCCTTAATAAATGCAAATCTCTTTTGAGATGTATCCCTGTCAATTACCGACCAATTTGAAGAAAGTATGTCCGTAAAACGGATGTATCTGAAAAGAGAAAACGCATAGGAAAAGCTTGCGGCATTACGCTGCCCCCATCTGCTCGTTGTGGAAACGGAATCTTTTGTCCTTTTGTAGAGAAAACTCGCAGAGTAGCCTGCTCTCAACTTCCATATATTAAAGGAACTGAAATACAGGTTTACAAGAGGCATATCGGTGATTCTTTCCTTTGTTACGGGATTTATTCTGTCGTCAATGCTGGCAGATGATGTGAAGAATTTTGTGGTTTTTGATAGTGACGCATAGCTGTGCATTTCTTTCTTAAGCCAGTCGACTGTTGTCTGTGCATAATCATTTTCATAATTATAATCCGAATAATATTCAAAACTGGATGTGAAACGTGTGTTATGAGGGAATTTCTGCTCATGATGCCCGGATATTGACCAGCGCATGGCTCTTGGCCAGAATTCTTCAGCCCTTGTGTATGTGATTGTTCCGTTAAAATGCTTGTAGAGATTGTAAACGCCGGAAATTCCGAACCTTGCTCCTCTTTTTTCTATTAAGTCCATTGAGAATGTAATGTCTGCATAATTATTCAGCACGAGATAATAGGCAATATTTCTGATATACTTTCCGTCATAGGAATTCGAACCTATATGCGGTGTTAGCAGGCCCGATTTCCTGCCGGTTTTGACGGGGAAAAACCAGAAAGGAACGGCAAATACGGGTACTGAATGAATCTTAAGAACAAGTGGTTCTACAATAGCCATGTTATCCTTTATTAATTTCATCTTTTTTGATGCAAATACGTAGTGAGGAGGATTTTTATCACAGCTTGTGAATATACCTCCCTTTACGTATATGACATTGCCCGAATCTCTGTATATTTCTTTCCCTATTATTCTGCCTTTTTCCTGATTGGTTTCGGCGTTAAATCCTATGCCTAATTTCAGGTCTGTGCTGTAATAAACGGAGTCTCCGTAAAAAGTATCCTTTCCTGTTTTGAGTTTGACATGTCCGAATGCCTGCAGAATACTGGTGTCGGAGTAATAGATTATGGAATCCGCATTTAGTTGCATATCCCGGTCATCTATATGCGCGCTGTCTTTGAGTATTACTATGCTGGACGCCGGGAGGTAAATTATTTTATTCGCATTGAAATTCGTTTGACTCTGAGCTGCTGCAATAATAAGGAATAGAATAGCCTTAATCAGTTTTCTCCCTTACCCAGCATCACTTCGGGATATTTTCTGAGCTCGTTGAATATGATGTCCTTTATTTCAGCAAGCCTTTTCTCTGTTTTGCCTTCAAATCGCAGAACAATAACAGGCTGTGTATTTGATGCTCTCACCAGGCCGAATCCGTCGGGAAATTCTATCCTTGCTCCGTCAATATCATTGACCTCATAACTCTTTTTAAAGGTTTCAACTATTGATTTTACAACTTCAAATTTCTTTTCATCAGGGCATCCGACGCGTATTTCAGGCGTTGAATAGTAAAAAGGTATATCCTTAACCATGTCTGAGAGAGGGCGACTGCTGCTTGATACAATTTCCATCATGCGCAGTGCTGAATAAATACCGTCGTCAAATCCGTAATACCTGTCATTGAATTCAATATGTCCGGACATTTCGCCTGCAAGAGGTGCGTTTAGCTCTCTCAGTTTTGCCTTTATAAGGGAATGCCCTGTTTTCCACATAACGGGCTTTCCGTGATTTTGCTTTATAACATAAGCAAGACCCTTTGTGCATTTGACATCGAATATAATTGGCGCACCTGGATGATTTTTTAATACAAATGGTGCTACAATACCTAAAAATTTATCTCCGAAAATTAGTTCTCCGTTGTCCATGACAATTCCCACCCTGTCACAATCACCGTCAAGACCGATACCCATTGTGAGATGGTTTTGTTTCACAGTTTCCATGAGCTTTTCCATGTATGTCGGCACTATAGGGTCGGGTATATGATTTGGGAAATTCCCATCTGGTTCCAGAAATAGACCCTGATACTCAATATGCAATTTGTCCAAAAGCCTTTTCATAACAGGCCCACCTGTGCCATTGCCCGTATCCAGTGCTATTTTTAAGCCTTCTTTAATACGCACCCCTTTTGATATCTCATCAATATAAGGTGTGAGTATATCTGTCTTTTCTGTTTTGCCACGTTCGATATCAGAGTTGTAATCCTCTTTCTCAATTATATCGGCAAGCCTCTGAATATCTTCCCCGAAGAATGAATTTTTACCCAGAGTTAATTTAAATCCGTTGTAATCCCTTGGATTATGGCTGGCAGTTACTTCAATACCTCCGTCAAGTTGCATCTTGAAAATGGAGTAATACTGAACAGGTGTAGGTACTACCCCCAGGTCATAGACATATATGCCCGAATCATTGAGCCCCTTTATTACAGCACTACTGTACTGGGGAGAAGTCGGCCGTACATCCATGCCCACGGAAGCTGTTTTGCCTCCGTTTCTCTTTATTATAGTGCCAAAAGCTCTTCCTATGTGATATGCCAATTCCTTGTTTATATCCTGTTCGGCTATTCCTCTTATATCGTATTCTCTGAAAATGTTTCTGTTAAATTGCATGTTAAAAACCTCCCTTTATATCAATATTCCCGACACTTTCAAGTAAAATATCGGCCATTTTTAAGTTCTCCTTTGTTTCCAGACCGGAAAGCACGCCAACAGTAAACACAGATGCGGACTTTCCCAGCTCCATATCCTGAATGGAGTCACCAACAACAATTGTATGTTCTCTATCTATTTTTTCCCTGTCAATAATATAACTGACAACTCGACTGTCAGGCTTTGCAAAATCAAGCGTATCCGACCCTATCACACCATCAATAACAACAGGAAATTTTGAAAATATATGGCGGGTTCGCTGCTCACTATCATTTGTAACGATATAGATTTTAACATGGGCTTTGTTTAACTGTATCAATTTGTCAACAGCTCCATTTATCGGAGTGTATATATCCTGACCTAAAGACCTGTCCACATCAGTGAATATCCTGTTGATTTCATCCCTTGATATTTTTCCTTTAAGTGTATTGTAAATTGCAGATAATGTTTGCATTCTCGTTGAATAAAGGGCCTTTTTCAGGTTGAAGCCTTCTGTTTCAAATCCGAGACACGTCTTTATCCGGTTGGCTACTTCATTCCCGTATCGTTCTCTGAACAATGAAAGCCTTTTGTGCATTATTTTTTGCCAGACTTCAAGCGACAGTAAAGTCCCATCCTTATCAAACAATATGAGACCGACTTCCCGTTCAATATTTCCCATACCAAGCAGAGCCATATTCATATTATAAAGCCCATATTCCGTCTTGTGAAATTTGAGCTTTAAAAGGGGATTGAATTCACAGTTCCAAGTTCATTATAGCATTAAATGCTTCCTTTAGAAATACTTCCTTGTCTGTGTTGTTCTTTATAAGTAAGTCGTATCTGCTGTATTCATTGGCCTGCCTGTTTAATATTATTTGTGCGAATTCTATGTTAACTCCCCGCATTTTCAATCTCTGCAAAGCTCTGTCTCTGTCAGTATCAATTAGCACTATAAAGTTGCAATACCTATCTATGCCCACTTTAAAAGGTATTGCTATATCAAGGAATACGGTACCTTTATATTCTTTGATAAGGGATACTAATTGCCGTTTTAGGTGGGGATGAATAATGGACTCAAGCTTCTCTAATTTATCCTCTTGTACAATAACTTCACCTAATTTTTTTCTGTCAATGCGACCCTGTTCGTCGAGTACTCTCTGGCCGAATGCTCTGATAATGCTACCTTTTAATTTATTCAGAAGTTTGTGAGCTATTTCATCAGCATCAATTATACTATAACCCCTTGATTTCAAAAACCGGGCAAGTGTTGTTTTCCCGGACCCTGCACTGCCTGTCAGACAAATAACCTTATCTGCCAATGTATATAGCCTTTTTTATTATACGGTAATGGTTTGTGATTTCTCTATCTCTTTTGAGCATTTTATGAGCTTTCTCAATGTATTTCATGGCTTCTTTTACCTCTCCTTTTTTGTATAAGCACCATCCGTAAGAATCAAGATACAGCGGGTCGGAGGGGGACATTTTGAGCGCCTTTTGTATGAGCTTGCAAGCCGAGTCAACATCGCCACCCAATTGTAGCATGGAATAGCCAAGATTGTTGTAATATATGGGGTTATTTGGATTTTTAACTATAAGACTGGTATAAAGCGAATCCGTGAGATGCAGATTGCCGATAAATGAGGCGGCAAAAGCCATATCAAAGGTCTCGTCAACCAAAGGACCCTTTGCGAGCAATGCTTTTTTAAGTGCCCATCTAACCTCTTCGGTATCATGCTTTCTTACCAGCAGACTCAAAAGCGGAATAAACCGATTGTATTTTGTGGAATCCATGTTAACAGACCTGCTCAGATATTTCAAAGCAAGTCCGAGTCTTCCGGTTTTTTTGAAAGTTGTTCCTGCAAGATACATATAATATGGGTCTTTTAGTCCTGTGCCTTTAATCTCGAGAAGTGTCCGCAGAGAAGCCTCATATTGATTTAAAGAGTTTAAGAGAAATGCTTTGAGAAGTAAGTAGTCATAGCTCCTGTTCATTTTTATAGCTCTTTTTAAAGTGGAGAGCGCATCATTGTAATAACCTTTATAAATCAAGCATCTCGCAAGATAGTAATAAACTTCAGGGTCATTTTTTACAAGAGATTTTGCAATGAGCAAATTTTCCATAGCCGAGTCGGTCTTGCCCGTCATAAGATAAGCTATGCCAAGTTTCTCCCTTACGGCATAGTTAAAACGTCTCTGGCTTGCAATGGGCAGAAGAATGCTCAATGCACTCTGATAATCTCCCAGTTTTTCAAACAGGGAGGCTATTCTATAAAAGACTTTTGAGGATACATTTCCGTTTGATATTTCTGTGAGCTTTGTGTAGTAGGTAATTGCACTGTCATATTGACGGTTGTGCTCAAATAGAGAGGCTTTTAAATTGTAATAGTCGTATTGTAAATCTTTTGCAATGCTGTCTTCTTTTACGCTCTTTAAAAATTTATAGGCTGTTGTATAGTTGTTTTTGTCCATGTATTTTTTGGCAATAAACAGTTTAATATTGTCATTCAAGCTTTTTCCCCATTTTAAAAGCATAGAAAAAGCCATATCAGCTATTTTGGGAAATTTGTTCTGTGCTTCAAGGGCTATTATGTGCAGGATTTCTGGATTTTGCCCGTATTTTTGCAGGTATTTTATGGAAAGTCTTTTTATGTCTTTTCCCCTGCCAAATGTCAGAAAAATCGTGTAGTAACACTTAAATACAGTATCGTAAACGGTATATTTGCTGCTGTAATCATAAAAGAGTTTTCTAATCAGTACCTGTGCACTATCAATAGAAGAAAACTCTTTCGTGAATTCGTCAACTCCCATATTCCTTATTCGTTTATAGCCGTCAACAATGCCTATAACGTACAACAATGAATCGGGGTCGCTGAGAGACATTGTATAAACTTCTGTCAGGGCTGAATCAAGAGGGGCATTTTGTAAATCATATATTATATCAATGTAATTAAGCGGAGTTGTGTGCAAAAGCACTATGAGAAGAAGACTCATGGCAGGAGTGAAAGTATTATACGGTCTTTTATGAGTGTTGCATTAGAAATGCCTGTTTTTAAAATATATTCTATATGAGCCAGTCTCTTTAGAATAATGGCTATATCTTTTTCTGTAAAGTATTTATCCGCAGTATTATAATAAGGTTTTAAATACGAGGGCACATAGGAAGGTTTGATAACCATTTCATTGATTTTTGAAAGTACATTGAGAAAATAAGTCTCTGTTTCATAAAGAAGGTTGTTGGGCATGGTTTCTTCCATAACTTTGAATATTCTGGATATGGTCATCTGCTCATTACCTTTCATAGCTGAAAGAGTTTTGACAACCGATTCCGTTTCACGTCCGAAGATTATTGCAATGTGCTCCGGCTCAAGCAACTTTTCTTCGCCTGCATAGGTAAATAGTTTTTCAAGTTCTGATACGGCCTGAGTGGTATCTCTGGGCAATTTTTTTATCAATTGTTTGAATGTCTGTTCATCGTATCGAATCTTAGCAGTATTCAATCTGTTCTTTACCCACGCTTGAAATGAAGTTTCGTCAAAGGCATTGAATTCAAGAAAAATAATGTTTTTGTCGGAACCGAATTTCTTTTTAAGAGAGCTTATGGTTGAGAATTTTGCATCTTCTGATATAAGCCCTGCAACAAAAACGCCATCTGTAATATGCTGGGAAAATATACGTTCTTTTTGTTTTAATTTCTCAAAGTTGTAGATTACAACCAATTTCTTTTTTACGAACAGTCCACCTGCGCTCAGAGAAGCCAGTATATCATCGGTATTGGCATCCCTGCCGAAAAATACGGTTTTGTTATTGTCGAGAAATGTTGTGAGCCTGTCCACAGCTACCTTTTTCAGGTAATTTTCAGGACCGTATATGATGGTAAAAGGAGCATCAGGACCCTTTTCTTTATATTTGCGAAATAGCAAACCATACTCTCTATATGCTCTCATGATGTATAATATTTTAATGTTTTTTGCTCATCTTTACAAGACGTGGTTCTGGGTGTATAATATTAAACTGTATAAGGAGGTTCTATGGTAAAGAAAGAAGATGTTGTAGAAGTTTTAAAAACGGTTTTTGACCCTGAGATTCCCGTTAATGTTTGGGACCTCGGGCTTATTTACGGGATTGAAATAGAAGAAAACGGAGATATTAGCATCACCATGACACTCACTGCTCCGGGGTGCCCTCTTGCTTCTTCGATAAGTTATGCGGTACAGGACAGAGTGAAAACCCTTAAGGGCGTCGGAGATGTGAAAGTTGACCTGGTATGGGACCCTCCCTGGACAATTGATAGAGTGACGGAAGAAGGTAAGTCCAAATTAAGGGAATTCGGTTATAATATATGAAAAAAAATGCTGATATAATAGTTCGTGCAGATTACATCTGGACGGGCAGCAGACTTATAGAAAACGGTGTAATATCCGTAAAAGACGGGAAGATAGAGAGCATTTTAACTGCCGGAGATATGGAATATACCGGCCATGAAATTGGCGGGCACTTCAGGTTTGCGATGCCTGCATTTATTAATACACATACGCACAGTGCCATGACCGGCATGAGAGGGGTTGCAGATGACCTCCCGCTCATGAAATGGCTTAGAGAATACATTTTCCCAATTGAATCCAGTTTTGTCAACAGAGATTTTATAAAAACCTTTTTCCCCCTTGCTCTTATTGAAATGATACATTCTGGTATTGGTACATTTGCCGATATGTATTTTTTTCAGCAAGACGCTGCAGTTATACTAAAAGAATCAGGTCTAAGAGGTGTTTTGGGTGAAGGTTTGTCAGATTACGGTACCCCGAATCAGAAATCTCCCCGGGACCAACTTGCCTACACAGAGGCTTTTATTTCGAACTGGGCATCTGATGCACATGTTATACCTGCTGTTGCTCCTCATGCGCCATATACCTGTGGTGCAGACCTTCTGAAAAAGGCAGGTGAACTATCCCTGAAGTATCACATACCCTATCTTATACATATTGCTGAGACAGAGGATGAAGTTGAAAGTATAAGGAAAGAGCATGGGAAGAGTCCTGTTCTTTATCTGGACTCCATCGGGGTTTTGAATGAGTTTGTTGTATCAGCTCATTCCGTGTATCTCACCGATGAAGAGCGAAACGTTTTTAAACAAAAAAATGTGGGTGTTTCGCATAATATTGAGTCCAATTTAAAACTTGCTTCAGGTATTGCTCCTATTGCCGATTATCTTGAGCACGGCATAAAAGTAAGTTTTGGCACTGACGGAGCTGCATCCAATAACAATCTTGATTTTATAGAAGAAATGCGCACGGCTTCATTTGCCCAAAAAATCAGCAGTAAAAACCCCTCTATATTGGGGGCGGAGCAGGCTTTGAAAATAGCAACACACGGAGGTGCGAGTGTTTTGAATATAGAACATGTGACAGGCACTCTTGATGTGGGAAAATCCGCTGATATAGTTATTTTTAATATGCGCAAACCACACCTGCTTCCCCTGTACAACCCTGTTTCCCAGGTGGTTTATGCGGCCAATGCCGGTGATGTTGAATCCCTCATTGTTATGGGAAAAGTGATTATGGAAAATGGGGAAGTAAAAACGCTTGACGAGGAAAAAATCATTAAAAATGCCATTACAAAAGGCAAAAAAATAAAGGAGTATTTTGATAAAAGTTAAATTTTTGGGAGCAGCAGGAACCGTAACAGGCTCCAAATATCTCGTAACAACACCTGAGGTAAAGTTCCTTGTAGATTTTGGGATGTTTCAGGGGCACAGGAATGTAGAGCAGAGGAATTATGATTTTATTAACTTCAATGCAGAGGATATAGACTATTTGCTTTTGACGCATGCACATCTGGATCACTGTGGTATGATACCAATCCTCGTAAAAAACGGGTTCAGGGGAAAGATAATTGCAACTTCAGCTACTTATGACCTTGCCAATGTTGTTCTGCTTGATTCTGCAAATTTGCAGGAAGAAGAGGCAAAAACCGTTAGCAAGAAAAATGAGAGGAGGGGACTGCCTGTTGTGGAACCTCTTTATACTGTGGAGGATGCCATACAGGCTGTCAGATATTTTATAAATCCCGTGAAATACGGAGAGGAGATCAGGTTAAGTGACAATATCCGTGTGGTTTACAGAGATGCGGGGCACATCTTAGGCTCGGCTTTTCTTGAAATGGAGGTTTACGGAAAGAAGATAATATTCTCAGGAGACCTCGGAAATAATAAGAAACCCGTTATAAGAGATCCCGAGTCACCGAAGTTACATGACCCCGATTATGTATTTCTTGAGTCAACCTATGGGGACAGAAGGCATAAATCTGTTGAAAGCTCAAAGAGAGAATTGCTTGAAGCTATTGTGGAGACTTATAGAAGCGGTGGAAATGCAGTTATACCATCTTTCGCAATTGAAAGAGCGCAGGACATATTATATTTTTTGAGAGAGTTCTCAGAAAGCGGGGAATTACCACCTGTCAGGGTTTTCCTTGATAGTCCCATGGCCATTCAATCCAATGGGATTTTCCGTTTACACAAGGAGTGCTATGATGAACAAGCACTTTCACTTTTCAAAAGGCATGAAGATATCTTTAGATTTCCGGGACTTACCATCACACGGTCGGTACAGTCCTCCAAGGAGATAAATAACATAAAAAGCGGCGCGGTTATCATTGCGGGCTCGGGCATGTGCACGGGCGGCAGGGTCAAACATCATTTGAAGCACAATCTGTGGCGCAAGGAATCTTCTGTTATCTTTATCGGTTATCAGGCGGAAGGTACACTTGGCAGGAAAATAGTGGAAGGTGAAAATCCTGTTGAAATATATGGGGAAAGAATAAATGTGAATGCAAAAATATATACAATAGGTGGGTTCTCTGCCCATGCGGACAGGGAGGAACTATTATCGTGGGTAAAACGTGCAGGAGGAAGCGGTAAGGTATTTAATGTGCACGGAGAAAAGCAAAGCCTTTCGGCCATGAAACAAGGTGTTGAGAGCGAGGGTTTTACAGGTTACATACCCTCATATATGGAAGAGATTGAAATTTAAAAGGAGGCATTTTAATGGCTAAGATACAGGAAGTATTTGAAAAACTGAAGAAAGTAAAGATAGAAGAACTGAACAAAGATATAATAAGCCTTGGACTTGTCAGAGACCTTTCTGTTGAAGGTGATAAAGTTTCATTTTCACTTAATGTCCCTGCAGGTGTTGACCCCGTGCAGTTAGAAAAAGAGGTTAGAAATACCGTGATGGAACTTGAATGGGTAAAAGATGTTGATATGCAAACGATAAAGAAGAGGATAGAAACTCCTAAGGTTCAGGCAAAGCCCGAAGATAAGGGGCCAAAACCCGTTGAAGGAATTAAAAAAGTTATAGCTGTTGCCAGTGGAAAGGGAGGTGTTGGCAAATCCACCGTTGCAGGTAATATTGCAGTTGCTTTATCCGAGTCAGGCGCAAAGGTAGGATTATTTGACGGAGACATATACGGGCCTTCAATCCCCAAGATGTTCGGTATAGAGGGGCTTGTTCCAAAGGTAAAGGATAATAAAATGTTACCCGTTGACAGGTACGGGGTAAAAGTACTTTCAATAGGACTTATGATAGAAGAAGGTACTCCTGTTATTTGGAGAGGTCCGCTTGTTCACAAGGCATATCAGCAGTTCTTTTTTGACACAATATGGGGTGACCTTGATTATCTTGTTATGGATTTTCCGCCTGGAACAGGAGATGCCCAGATAAGTGCGGCACAGCTTATAAAAATTGACGGTGCTGTCATTGTCACAACACCTCAGGATGTATCACTGTCGGATGTAAAAAAGGCAACGAATATGTTTTTGAAAATGGAGATTCCCGTTATCGGGGTCATTGAAAATATGAGCTATTTCAAATGTCCCAAATGCGGCACAATAACAAGAATTTTCGGACAGGGAGCCGCGGAGAAAATGCGTAAGGAAATGGGCATCCCGACGATTGGGGAAATTCCCATTGACCCTGATATAGTCAGGCAGGGGGATACAGGTATGCCATCTGTTGCAATGAATACAGACCACCCTGTATCAAAGGCGTTTATTGAAATAGCAAAAACAATAAAGCAAATAGTTAATGGAGAGTGATTTTATGAAATCTATAATAAAACCAACTGCTGGGGCGGGTGCTGAAGTCAGGGACATGCCCGTACCTGTTCCAGGAGACAACGATGTTCTTGTAAAGGTGAAGGCTACCACAATATGTGGAACCGATGTGCACATATACACATGGGATGAATGGTCTTCAAAAAGGATTAAACCTCCTATGATATTCGGCCATGAGTTCTCAGGAGAAGTGGTGGAAACGGGTAAGAATGTAACAAACATAAAATCAGGAGATTATGTGTCTGCAGAAACCCATATTGCCTGTGGACATTGTTATCAATGCCGGGTTGGCCAAAAGCATCTCTGCGAAAATGTCAGGATTTTGGGTGTTGATGTTAACGGAGCATTTGCAGAGTATGTATCCATTCCAGAAGAAAATGCATGGAAAAATGATGCAAGTCTGCCTCCTGAGATTGCCGCTATGCAGGAGCCTTTTGGAAATGCTGTTCATGCAACCCTGATAGAAGATGTCTCTGGAAAAACAGTTTCCGTATTTGGTGCAGGGCCTATCGGAATTATGTCCGCCATGGTTGCTCGTGCATCAGGTGCAACAAAAATTTTTGTTGTTGAGCCCCACAGTTTCAGAAGGGAACTGGCAAAGAAAATTGGATTTGAATACACCATAGACCCGACTGCTGTAAATCCTGTTGAATATATACTTGATATGACAGATGGTGTTGGAGTTGATGTCTTCCTTGAAATGTCAGGTTCACAGAAAGGTATTGAACAGGGTATAAGGTCAACAAGGAAAGGCGGCCGTGTTTCCTTTTTGGGGATTCCAAAAGGTCAGATAACTTTTGATTTTGCGGAAGATATTGTTTTCAGAGGTATAAAAATGTATGGTATAAACGGCAGATTGATGTTTGATACATGGTTTCGTGTAAAAGGCTTTCTTGATTCGGGTATAGTAGACCTATCCCCGCTCATTACGCATAAGTTTACATTTGATGACGTAGATGCGGCGATGAATCTGCTTGTGAACAGAGAGGCGGCCAAAATAGTGCTTTATCCACAGAAAAAGGATTGATTTTTCTGATTACATAGACTGATAGATTAAAGAAAAGGGAAAATATGACTCTTTTGTTGCTGATTGTTCTGAGCAATCCTGCTCTGAGACTTTTAAACATGACAACAAAGCACACAGGTTACGGGACAAAATCCGTCATCATCAGTCCTGATCAAAGCAAAGTCTACGCCCTGAATCTTGAGGATATGAGCGTGGATGAATTTAACAGAAAAACAAAAAGAATAGAGCGGATTTTACGGTTCAAAAAGACTCCTGGTATCGGGTATAATTACCAGAAGAACGTATGGATACATTCCTATCAGGAGAAACCTGTTGAAGCGTGCTTCACACGTAATGGCAGGTATTTGTGGATATCTCTGCATAATGCAGGTGGTGTTGTTGTCTGGGATTTAATGGATTCTACCTCGGTACCCGACAGTTTTCCTTATAAGAAAGTATTTATAAGGGATATTGAAAAGGATACCAGCTACAGCAGAAAACTTCCATTCTATGAGACAGGAAAAACACCTAAAATTATGGTTACATCAAGAGATGAAAAGTATCTCTTTGTTTCTAACTGGCATTCAAGCACAGTTTCTGTATTGGACATTTCTTCGCCCGATCCTTTTCAATGGAGGAAAATAAGGGATATTACAACAGGTAGGTTGCCAAGGGGTCTTGCTGTATCGGAAGATAATAAGCTTCTCTACATTGCACAAATGGGGAGTGATGCTATAAAAATGGTTGAAATTGGCACATGGCAGGATAAAGGTTTGATACATGCAGCGGTGAATCCCAGGCATCTGTTTATAAATGGCGATTTCCTCTATGTTTCCATTAATATAGGCGCAGAGATAATGAAGATCGCTCTCGGCACCAACAGAATTGTAAAAGCATCCCGAACAGACCATCTGGCAAGGACACTTGCCCTCTCTCCTTCTGGAAAATATGCCTTTGTGGTGTGTTATAGTGATAATATACTTGATGTATTTGACACGGATAGTTTGGTGAGAATAGGGCGTTTTAAAACAGGTATCCACCCTGTTGGAGTAGCTACTTATCAAAATGGCGATACAATAGAAGCATGGGTCTGTGATTATTCGGGGAAAATCAATATATTTACTTTCCTGGATAGTTTGAATACGACAAAGCCTGATAGTATTTTTAGATAATAATTAGAATACACTATACAGTTTTTTCACTTATAATTCCCTGTCTTTTCCACATATTTAATGCGAAATTCAAAAGGTTTCTGTTTATGCTTTTACCATGTTCCATCTCAAGTATGGAATAGATATCTTCTGTACTTCTTTTCCCATTAATGCAGAACAAAAACTCTGCAAAGTTCGTATATTCGTCCTCTTTTTCGTAGATATCTTTTATCCTGTAAAAGTTCAATCGTTCTTTGATTCCAATCTGAAGAGCCGGATGGGATATACCCATTTTATTTCTCACGTAAGTTGTGCCTTTATGACTGTTTACTTCAGCCTGTCTTGCAAACGGGAAATAGTCAAGAATCTCTCTGTCTATATGAAATAGCTCGCAGAGTTTTGTAAGTTTCAAAAACATCATAGGACTGCTCTTTTTGTCAAAGGGATTGTAATTGGCCAGGGCCTGTTGAAATGCCAGGTACATAAGTTGTTTGCGTGTGATGCTTCCCCTGGCGTAAATAAAGAGGATAATGGATAGTATATTCCTCTGCATCATGTGCATGTCAATGTTGGATACCGTGTCCATATCTGTGTGATAGTATTTGCATGGCCAGTGTATGAGCATTGGTGCGGGTATATTTACCATAGGATCATTCAGTATAAGGTGGTCGCTTCCTCCGTCAAATGGCCTTGTAAAAGTTTTCAAAGGTAATTGCATTTTTTTGTGCACATAGTTAAGGATGTGAAGAAAAAGAGGGGTATTTATATCATCTGTACAATACGGAGGTAATTCAACAGTTACAAAACCTGCTGTTTTTTTAAGATTACTACCCACCATATCGTAATTCAAGCCGGCGACAGGGAGTTTTTTTCTGCTATTCATTATAAGGTCAATGTAAAAGGCAGTACCCCACATTTCCGGGATAAAGAGAAACTTTATACTGTACTCTGGAACTGGCAATTTCCCCTGGGTTATCAGGCTTTTCAGGACAATGGCGCTGTAAAGCAAACTTGCTGCGCCTGAAGTGTTGTCGTTTGCAGAACCTCTTGGGTGGCAGGAGTGTGCAGTAATGAGTATTGAGTCCTTTCTTTTTCCCTGTATATTTGCCTCGACAACCTTAAGTGAAGTTTCGTAAAAACTGGACGTTATATCGGCATGTATGAATACCTTTTCAGATGCTAAGAGCTTTTTCAGATAATCGGCCTTTATTCTGTTTATTACAAAACCCGGGATTTTCCTCTCATGCTTATCAAAATACCAGAAGCTTTTGTACTGCCGTGCATTCCTGTTTATTTTTTTGTTGTAATATACTATACCAGCACTTTCCATGCCGTAGATATGCTTGTAAATTGCCCTGCTTAAATTGTCCGTTAGTACGAATTTGCCCCGTGTGTTTTCATCGCTATCCAATACGAGTTCATATCTGCCGTTTACACTGCCGGCACGCTGGACTATGGAAAATGGATTTGTTTCATAATCTGCAAGTACAGTTCTGGTAGAGTCCAATACAGTAAGCACGCCATTTTTTACCCTATACCCCTGATAGTGCGGAAACCCAAGCGTACTACGTCCAGGTGTCATAGGGAAATCTATGATTTTTGAGGCAATTTTATTTTCTGACAGTTCCCTGTGAATATACTCCTGGGCACTGTTGAACTCTTTTGTTCCCTGAATCCTGTGAAATGATGCTATGCGTTTGAACACAGGCAATATATCTTTCTTTTGAAACCTGCTGTTTACCGTTTCAAAAATCTCGTCCAAATAAGACATTTATTCAAAGCTGAATATGTCTGGATTGATTTGAATCAAGCGTTTTTTTTGAAGGTTCTTTGATGTTATGATTGCATTCAACTTATGTGCAGCACTTCTTACACTATCATTTATTACCCAGTAATCGTAAAATTTTGCCCAGGCAAGCTCTTTGTTTAATGTTTTTAATCTTTTTTTAAGCTCGCTTTCATTTTCTGTATTTCTGTTTATAAGTCTCGCTTTAAGTGTTGTTATATCAGGAGGCCATAAAAAAACCGACACAAAATCCTGTCTGAAAAAAGCCTTTAATTTTTTCATACCCTGCAGGTCCAGGTCTGCAACCACATTATAACCCCTATTAAGTGCGCTTATAACAGGTTCTTTGGGAGTGCCGTAATATTCTCCATAGACTTTTGCCCATTCTAAAAGCCTGTCACTTTCTATCCATGCTTCAAAGGTGGACTGATCGAGAAAAATATAATCTCTGCCATTCCTTTCCCCTCTTCGTATTTTTCTTGTTGTTGCCGAAATGGAATAAAATATATTGTCGCTTATTTTTGTAAGCTCCTTGAGGACTGTTGTTTTTCCCGTACCGGATGCAGCTGAAAGCACAAGTACAACAGGCCTTGTCTTTATCATTCGATGTTCCTGAGCTGTTCGCGTATTTTTTCCACTTCTTCTTTTAGAATTATGATATTGTGGATAATCTTATGCTCCTGTGTCTTGCTTGATAGAGTTGTTAATTCGCGCAGCATTTCCTGTGCGAGAAAATCCAGTTTTTTGCCCTTTGCCTGGCTACGTTTTTTTAGAATTTCATAAAAATATTCCACATGCGCGAATAATCTTTCAATTTCCTCGGATGTATCAAGCCTGATGAGAAAATTTGACAGGTCTTCCTCATTTAAAATTCCAGCTTGCTCCAATTTTTCCCTTTTATTTTTCTTTTCCCTTTCTTTGTTAACCTTAATTTTTTCGAGTTTCTTTTGAATTGTATCCAGCCTGTCTTTTATATACTGTTCTGTTTTAACGCCCTCTCTTTTACGTGTTTTCATTAGTTCAAGGAGTGCTTTTTGTAGTGTATTAACAAGAGCTTTTTTGTCATTGTTGTTAAGTATCAGTTCTTTCTGCTCAATAAAGCTGGTGTATCCAAATACTGCATTTGATATATCAAAGTTTACGTTTATCCCTGCAAGCTGTTTTGTGTCCAATTTTGACAGATAATTCAGCGTTGATTGAATATGTGCAAGGTTCTGCCGTTTTGTATGTTCTGATGCGACTGCAAGAATTTTGACGACCAATTTGCCGCGTGTTATATATTGTTTAATGATTTTCTCCATTTCCATTCTTTCGGTGTCAAGAAAATCCGGCATATGTATGGTAATATCCAGAAACCTTGAGTTTATTCCCATGATTTTTAGAAGGAAATCATGGTCACAGCATGTGAAAATCTTCTCGGCGTATCCTGTCATACTGTACAGCATTATTCCACAGTCACACTTTTTGCGAGGTTTCTCGGTTTATCCACATCGCAACCCCTCAATACAGCAATATGATAGGCAAGCAATTGAAGTGGGATAATGGCAATCATAGGTTCGAGTAGTTCGGAAACCCTGGGTATGAATATAATATCATCGGAGAGCTTTTTAAGTTCTCTGTCGCCTTCTGTTCCAATGGCAATGATGTGGCCGCCCCTTGATTTTATCTCCATGATGTTGTTTTTGGTCTTTTCATAAACGGAATCTTTTGGTGTTATAAAAACTGCAGGAAGTTCCCTGTCCACAAGTGCAATTGGTCCGTGCTTCATCTCTCCTGCCGCATAACCTGTGGCATGAATGTACGATATTTCCTTTAGCTTTAATGATGCCTCGAGGGCTGTTGGATAATTAAACCCTCTTCCCAGAAACATGAAATAATTTGCATCTTTGTATTTTTGTGCGATTTTTTTAATATAATCATCCTGCTTTAGAACTTTGTCCGCAAGTATCGGTAATGTCTTTATCTCATTGACAAAACGAGAGCGGTCATTGTCGGATAGATATCCCTTTAGAGATGCAAGTTCAAGGCTCAAAAGTAGAAGTACAAAAATCTGGGCAGTATAGGCTTTTGTTGAAGCAACACCTATTTCCGGACCCGCATTGATGTATATAACATAGTCTGATTCTCTTGCAATAGTGCTGTCTTTGGCATTCACAATTGAGAGTACATCCACGCCCTGTTCCTTGGCCATCCGCATACCTGCTATTGTATCTGCGGTTTCTCCGGATTGACTTATTGCCACAATTAACGTATCCTTCGAAAGTATGGGTTCTCTGTAACGAAACTCTGATGAAAAATCCGCATCGGTTAGGACACGTGCCAGTTTTTCAAGCAGGAGTCTGCCAACAAGGCCTGCATGTAAAGAGGTGCCTGAAGCCTGAAAGTAAAATCTATTTTTATTGAGCATCAGTCTTCTCAGATTATAGTCTTTAAGCAGAGTAAAATCCTCTTCACGGACATATGCTTTTATATTGCTTTTAAATATGTTCGGCTGTTCAAATATCTCTTTCAGCATATAGTGCGGATATCCTCTTTTCTCCACCATGTCAGGTTTCCATTCTATATGCTTAATCTCTCTTTTTACAGGATTCCCTTTAAAGTCTCTTATTTGAAAGGAATCTTCCTTGCACACGATTATATCACCGTCTTCCAGAATGATAACCTTTTTTGTGTGTGAGAGCATAGCGGAAATATCCGATGCTATCAGCATTTCATTCTTGCCGACCCCAACCACGAGTGGACTGTCCTTTTTTACACCTATCAGTTTATCGGGTTCAAGTGAGGATACTATGACAAGTGCAAATGAACCTTTGAGTTTGTTTACTGCCTTTGTAACCGCATCAACAAGAGAGGAGCCGTCATAATATTCCTCAATTAAGTGCGGTATTACCTCGCTATCGGTATCAGAGATGAATTTATGCCCCTTTTTTGTGAGCATTTTGCGCAGTTCTTTGTAATTTTCAATAATTCCGTTGTGGGAAACAGCTATACGGTCGTTACAGTCCGTGTGTGGATGCGCATTGACGTCTGTGGCTTTTCCATGGGTTGCCCACCTTGTATGACCCACACCTACATGCCCGTTAAATACGAGCCCGTTCACAAGTTCATACAGGTCCTTCAGCCTTCCCGCTTTTTTCTTTATTAATAGCCTGCCATTATGTATGGCTGCTATGCCCGCAGAGTCGTAACCCCTGTATTCAAGCTTTTCAAGGCCTACGAGAATAACCGAGTCCACATCTTTTTCACCTATATATCCTACTATTCCGCACATGTATATCTCTTTATGCCGGAGGAGGGATTTGAACCCTCACGAGGTTACCCTCAATGGATTTTGAGTCCATCGCGTCTTCCATTCCGCCACTCCGGCAATTATAGCTTAATATTATCAAGAGAAACGTACAGACAGTCAAATTATATCCTCTATTTGTTTTCTCTGGATTGCAGAAATTTTCTGTATTCTTTTTTAATTAATTCGTCATTCAGAAAGGTCAGCAAAAATTCGTCGAATACTTCATTATGTGAGGCAAGTTCCCAGACGGTCTGGAACAAATCC
Source organism: Caldifarciminota bacterium (assembly GCA_027073945.1). The sequence continues at coordinate 27,219 of JALTEL010000164.1, forward strand.
CTTCTGCTGAAAATGGTTTGCTGTAATTTTTTATACTGTTCAAGCGATAGCGTACCAGTTTTACCGCGAGATAGTATTCTTATGTCTGGGTATGCTCCGACTGTGGAGTCAACGCTGGATACAAGTGAGATGATGTATGCTGCGAGTTCCGTTGCTTCATCTATGTTTGGTACGCTGTCGGATGGAAAGTATTCGCTTAAAGCAAGTATTCCGCCTGATGC
>JALTEL010000165.1 GCA_027073945.1 Caldifarciminota bacterium
TCCTTTCACCTCCGGTAGCTTCATACCCCATCGGATATCTCTCCTACCAGAGGCCGCTTACGGGTGGGTCAATTTTACACGTCCACAACTCCCCTTAATGGGTCAATTTTAGGTTACCATAACTAAAAATTGCCGATATGGGATGGAAAGATGCATTACGCAGTGATGAAGGGTTTCTCAAGGGATTAAACGTGCATAAAGGCCGGATAACGTGCGCATCAGTAGCTATGTCTCAGGGGAGAGAGTATGTTGACCCGATTGAAATAATGGAAAACTAATTTTAACACCAAAAAAAGGAGGGAGATGTGTTATGAAAACTAAGAGGGAAGAGAAGGTTATAGATGAAAAAGCAAGAGAAGCAGCCATTGAGCAACTAAGTTATCCCGAAGCGCCCAAGCTTGTAACAGATATTCCTGGACCCAAGGGAGCAGAAATTTTCCAGAAAATGCTGGAATACGAGACCCCCCAGCGCCCCGCAGCTACAGTGTTTCCCTTGTGTGCCGAGGAAGCAAGGGGAGCCACCATCAAAGATGTTGACGGTAATGTTTTCATCGATTTTGGTGCTGGTGTAGCAGTTAAAAGCACAGGTAGTTGCCACCCAAAGGTTGTTAAGGCAATTCAGAAACAGGCTGCGAAAATGGGGCATCATATCGATTCGCTAACACCGCTCAAGTTTGAGCTTGTAAAGATGATGCGGTCAACGGCACCTCACAGCCTAAAAGAGAATTGTTTTTTGTCATTTTTTCAGAGTGGTACTGCGGCAGCCGAAGCCTGTGTGAAGCAGTGCCGAATGATTCAGCAGCCTAAGAATCAGATAGTTGTCTTTGAAGGGGCTTACCATGGTGTGTTTGGTACCACCAACGCAATGACGGTAGGAGAGGTGTATAGAAAAGGCTATGATCCACTTATGCCATACGTATATCATATGCCCTATGCCTATTGCTACAGGTGTCCATTCAATATGGAATACCCAAAGTGTGATATGGAATGTGCCAAGTATCTCGACTATAAACTAAATACCCCTTATACTGGTCTTGATAATGTAGCTGCGGTTATCTGTGAGGGCCTACAGGGAGAAGGGGGCTACATAGTACCACCCAAAGAATGGTGGCCTATGGTCAAAAAGGCTTCCGAAAAGGCAGGTGCCATCTGTGTCTGTGATGAGGTTCAGTCCGGATTTGGCCGCAGTGGAAAACTGTGGGCATCTGAGTGGTATGATTTTGATCCGGACATGTTGATTTTTGGAAAGGGTGTCGGTAACGACCAGCCCCTTGCCGGGGTGATGACTGATATGAAGTTCCATGATAAACTGGTTCTCCAATCCCAACCTAATACATTTGTCGGCAACTCAATTGCGTTGGCCACTGCCTTGACCAACTACGAAATCATGCTAGATCCTGAAATGGATCTTATGGGAAGGGCCATAGAACTGGGTGAGCACATGCAAAAAAGGTTCAAAGAGGCTCAGAAGTCTATAGAACAGATTGGTGATATCAGGGGAATAGGTTTGTGGCAAGCCATTGAACTTGTTAAAGATCCCGATACCAAGGAACCAACCGACCCTGAGTTTATGGGAGAGTTTTTCACAGCAATCTTTAAAAAGGGTCTTTTTTCCTTCCCATGTGGACGAAACTTTAACGTGCTCCGATTTATGCCTCCTCTAACCATATCCAGAAAACACCTTGACAAGGCCCTTGATATCATTATTGAAACTCTTGGTGAAATGAAGGACAAGATGACTGGAAAAAAGTAGAAAGAATCCAGCACAGTACCGATTATTAGTGAATGTGTCAATTTTTAGATTAAGGAGGGTGATTATGAAAAAAATAAAGATATTAGGTTTGGGTGCGGTAGTTACTATACTATTTGCAACTTTGATGGTTTTTCCTATAAATATAGCTACAGCTTCAGGAAAGACCTATCGTTTAAAGATACAGTCAGCGTACCCTCGAGGAGATATCTCCATGGCGCTGTTGAAGAATTTTGCCGATTATGCGAAGAGGAAGAGTCATGGTCGCTTACTGATTTCGGTCTTTGCAGATCCAGAAATAGTTTCAGCTGAACAATTGTTTGCGGCAACACAGAAGGGTACTGTGGATATGCTTCATGCGGTTCCTGCAATGTGGGCGGGTATAATCCCTGTTGGTGAGGTAGAGTTTGGCTTACCGTATGCTTACAACATCCCTGGTGATAAATCTATCACTGAAGCAAGCAATATTGTACGGAAATTCTTTTACACCAGTGGATTTTCAAAGTTGCTAAGAAAAGAATATGCCAAATTTGGGCTCTACTGGCTGGATATGCACTCATATGGCAAGATTATTACCATGTCGAGGAAACGTATTAGAACATGTGCCGATTTGAAAGGATTGAAGATAAGAGTCGAAGGATCATGGTCAAAATACTATGATTTGGTGGGAGCTCACGGAACTTTTATCCCAGGTGCCGATGCCTACATGGGCCTGAAATTGGGGACGATTGACGCTTCTCAATGGGATGTGAGCTGTATTACAGGTCTTAAATGGTATGAAGTTGCCCCATATTGGCTTATCGGGGGGCAAAATGATGTGGTTGAGGGAAATATTCTTGTCAACATGAAGACATGGAATTCCTTGCCTTCAGACCTTAAGACAGTCCTGAGTGATGCTGCTAAATATTATTATGAAATACTTCTGAAAAGATACGAGAAGGAAATGCAAAAGGTTGCAAAATTGGTTAAGGAGGGAAAGGTAATTAAAAGCCCTATTGATAAAAATTGTGACAAGATACATGCCGAGGCTGCTAAAAAACTTTGGGATGAAATTGGGAGAAGGAATCCAGTGGCTGCAAAGGCGATCCAAATGGTTGAGGAATGGCGAAAAACATTAAAATAAAGGGATGATTTAATTGTTATACCAGAAAGGTTACTTTTTGGTAACCTTTCTGGTTAAATATAAGAGGTCAAGTATGAGAAATAACAGCAAAAAAGGTTTTAAAGGTTTTGTTTTTCTTATTCACTCTTTTAA
>JALTEL010000166.1 GCA_027073945.1 Caldifarciminota bacterium
AAAAAGCCTATCAAACAATGGAGTTTCTGAATTTAACTGACAAAAAGGATGTTTTGGCCAAGAGCCTTACTTTACTTGGAAGGAAAAGGATTGAGCTGGCAAGGGCACTTGCAACAGAACCCAAGCTGCTGCTTTTGGATGAGGTTATGGCTGGTCTAAGACCATCTGAAGTGCATAATATGCTGGAAATAGTAAAGAAAATCAACTCTTCGGGCATTACTATAGTCATAATAGAGCACATTATGCAGGCAATAATGTCTATATCCGACAAAATATATGCTATGAATTTTGGAAAAGAGATAGCCTACGGTACTCCTAGAGAGGTTGCGAAAGATGAAGCTGTAATTAAATCGTACTTAGGAGATGAATATGTCATTCCTGAAAATTGAAAATATAGATGTGGCATACGGTGATGTACAGGTTCTATTTGATATAAGCTTGGATGTAGAAGAGGGAGAAGTGGTAAGTATAATAGGGGCAAACGGAGCAGGGAAAAGCACTACCTTAAAGACTGTTTCGGGATTGCTTCATCCAACAAAAGGAAAAATAATATTTAATAACGAAGAAATAGAAAAATACCCGCCGGAAACCATAGTTGAAAAAGGTATTATTCATGTTCCGGAAGGCAGAAGGCTTTTTCCGCTCATGACAGTAAGGGAAAACCTTGAGATTGGGGCGTACAATTCAAGGGCTTACGAAAAGGAAGAGGAGACAATGAAGCATGTTTTGGAACTGTTTCCAAAACTTGAGGAAAGAAGCAGACAATTGGCTGGAACACTGAGCGGCGGTGAAAGACAGATGGTCGCGATAGGTAGAGGCCTGATGGCAAATCCCAAAATACTTATGATGGATGAGCCTTCGCTGGGACTCGCACCCATACTTGTAAAAGAGATAATAAGTGCTGTTGAAGAGATCGCAAAAGAGGGTACAACAATAATTTTGGTTGAACAAAATGTGCACACAGCTTTGAAAATAAGCGATAGAGCCTATGTTTTAGAACAGGGTCAAATTGTTGCAAGCGGAGATGCAAAAGAGCTTATGGTAGATCCTGAAGTGCAAAGGGCATTCTTGGGTATATAAAAATTTTTATTGACCTGTTTAAATTTTCAAGAGCATATTTTAAAGCATTTGACTTAAATTGATTATACCGCGGAGGTATTTATGTTGCCTTTCTATAAGAAATATTTATATATAAACCTGAGTGATGAAACCTATACGGTAGTGCCTATTGAAGATTCTATCTTGGAAGAATACGGCGGCGGCAAAGGGATTGGAACATATCTTCTCTATACGTTAAATCCCCAAGGTGCGGACCCTTTTTCTGAGGACAATCATTTGATTATTAATGCAGGACCTGCTACAGATCGGAAGGTTTGGGGCTCTTCGAGATATGCCATCTACACAAAAAGCCCTTTGACAAACTGTTACTTGGATAGCACAGCCGGAGGGAAACTTGCAAGGCCTTTAAGCAGGACGGGTTATGATGCAATAGTAATTAAAGGAAAAAGTGATAAACCTATCTTTCTTGAGATATCGGATAAAAATGTAGTTTTTCATAATGCTGAAAGTTTGTGGGGAAAGGATGCATACTATACAGAAAACAAGATTAAAGAAGAGATTAACGTAAGGGGAGCAGAAGCCTGTGTTATAGGTCCCGCAGGCGAAAATATGGTTAAGTTTGCTGCTGTAAAAAGCAATTACTGGAGAAGTATAGGGCGCGGAGGTGTTGGAGCGGTTTTTGGCAGCAAAAAATTAAAAGGCATAGTATTTTACGGAGAAGCTAAGCGTTCAGCGGGAAATCCTGATAAACTTGATGAACTGTTTAAGGAGCTTAAAAAAAAGGACAGAGATAATAAAGGATATGATAAGTATAAAAGGCTAGGAACAGCATCAGGTGTTGAGCTGCTAAACAAGGTTAAGGCTTTTCCTACGCGTTATTGGCATAAAGGAGTACTTGAAGGCTGGGAGAATATAACGCCTGAAAAACAGATGGAATCTGCAAAGGTTAGGCCTATGGCATGCCCCAATTGCTATATAGCATGTACCAATGTGACAGTCACATCTCCCGAGAGTAAATATCCAAATCTTACAATAGAAGGTCCTGAATATGAAACCCTCTATGTTTTTGGAGGGCTTTGCTGCATCACAGATATAGAGGATATAATTCATTTAAATAATATATGTGACAAGCTCGGAATGGATACAATGACAGGCGGCAATATAGTGGCGTTTGTCATGGAGGCAAGCTTTCTTGGAAAGACAGACAAAAAATATGAGTACGGCGATGTTAAAGCAGCAGAAGAATTACTGTACAACATAGCATATAGCAAAGGTATCGGGCAGATTTTAAAAGAGGGTATTGTACCTGCGTCAAAACACTTTGGTTTAGAGGATATTGCAATACATGTCAAAGGCATGGAGCCCGCAGGATATGATCCGAGAATACTTAAAGGTACTGCTTTGGGATACGCAGTTTCCCCTAGGGGCGCATGCCATCTAAGGAGCGGATTTTACAAGGCTGAGCTGTCTGGTGTTATAGATCCGGATACGCTGGATGGAAAATCAGAGCTTCTTGTTGATTGGGAAGATCGTTTTTGCATGTTTGACACGCTGATTTTGTGCAGATTCTACAGGGATACCTATTTTTGGGACGAAATTGTAAGTCTGTTCCAGGCTCTCTACGATGACGAAACAATAACAAAAGAAGTCTTGAGAGAAAAAGCCAATAAAATCATAACGCTTACAAAGAAATTTAACTTAAGAGAAAATCCGGACAGAATAGATGAGCTTGAAAAATTGCCGAAACGCCTGTTTAAAGAACCTTTGAACGGTAAGGTAATTGTTGAAGATGAGTTTAATTATTTGCTGCAGAGATACTACAGCCTGCGAGGATGGGATGATAAAGGAATACCAAAAAAGTTATTTATGGCGGAAAGTAGAGAAATTGAGGAACTGTTGGAAAGGGTGCCTTACGGCGTTGTGTCTTTTATTGATGGCG
>JALTEL010000167.1 GCA_027073945.1 Caldifarciminota bacterium
TAAGAAAAGCAGTGTAATTGCGACAATTTCAATGATAACAGGATTATTATGCATCAAATGCATTAAGAATTCCGATGTGGGCTTAACAATGAGCTTAACGGGTGAAAGCAGTTTGAATCCGCCGACATTTCCGAATATACGTGTCAGAAAAGCTGCGGATTTTTCAATGGGATGAAAGATAAGCTCCAGGGGTAGTAGTATTATAACGGCCATTATATTGAAGAAATCATGCACAGTTGCTGCTGCGATTGCTCTTTTGAATTCTTCGCTTTTGGGCATATGTCCGACCGAGACAAGTGTGTTGGTAACGGTTGTGCCTATGTTTGCTCCCATAACAACGGGTATTGCATTTCTTATGGAGATTGTGCCTGCTGCAACCATACCGACGAGCAGTGAGGTTGTGGATGAGGATGATTGCACAAGGGCTGTTGCAAGTACGCCTATTGAGAGAGAGACAAACGGATTGCTCGTATAACCCATGACACTTTGAGCCATACCTGCACCAAACAGCTTGAATCCTCCTGCAATCATCTCTATACTGACAAAAAAGGAATACAGAGATGCAAGGAAACCGATTAATGCCATGCGATAAATATAAAGCATGATATCTGGATATAAAAATATCATAGTATATATAGTTATATAGTGTTTGACTGATGTGCAAATGTATTGATATTTGATTGAACATTTGCAGTGGCATATAATTTATCAGATGGAAGACATATGTTACAGGCCAATTGGCATTATTCATTCTCCTTTTAAAGAGCCCAGAGGTACGCCCATACAGCCGACAGCATCAGGTAAAGTAGAGGGCAGGGTAGAGGTTTTTCCGGAATATGCGGAGGGTTTGTCGGATCTTGATGGCTTTTCTCATATAATTCTGTTATATCACTTACATAGGTCTTCAGGCTGGCAATTAAAGGTAAAGCCTTATATGGACGATAAATTGCGCGGTGTGTTTGCCACACACGCGCCTGCACGTCCGAATGCAATTGGTATCTCAAAAGTCAGACTTCTTGCTGTTAAAAAGAATATACTGCATATTTTAGGGGTGGATATGATAGAAGGGACACCTCTTCTGGACATTAAACCCTATATCCCGGCATTTGACGCAGGGGATGTTGACCGAATGGGTTGGCTTGAAGATAATATAAAGAAGCTTGAGAAATCAAAAGATGACGGAAGGTTTGCAGGATAATTTACAGGACTTTTAATTTCCCGCTGTAATCGGTGCCTTGCTATTTTTCCAGCAGTGCTGTATAATTTATATTATGCTGAAAAAGAGCCTTAGAATTCTATTTTCCCCTTTAATTATTCTGCTTTACTTCATACCTGAAATCTTATTTTCAAAGGCATTTTTCATAGATGACATCTATGGGCAGCAGGTACCATGGCGATATTATCTGCGCCATTATCTTTTGCGTTTAAAAATTCCGTTGTGGACGGACAGAATATTTTACGGACACCCTTTCTTTGCCAGCGGACAGACAAGTTCGCTGTTCGTGCTAAATCTGCCATTTTATTTTATTAAAAATCCATTTACATCATACACATTTAACCTCATATTTCTTTATTTGCTTGCAGGTCTTGGCCTGTATCTTGTTTGTATGAAATACGATCTATCAAGGACAGGGGCATTTATATCCTCGCTTTTATTTGTCTTTTCCGGTCAACTCGTGTCTCACTCACGACATTTGAATATGATAGCAACCATAGCCCTGGCTCCTTATGTGATTTTGCTTGTCAAAGCCGCCTCGGAATCCCATCTTGCGAAAAAGACAATCGCATTCATATTTGGTGCTTCAGTGCTTGTTGCATGGCAGGTTTTTGCATTTCACCCTCCTGTATTCCTTATGCAGGCTCTGATAATTATATTGTTCTTTGCAGTGGAATCCGTTGTTGAGCGCAGGTGGAGCGGGATGGTGATAGCAATTTTGGTCTTTTTAACAGGTGCTGTTATTGCTATGCCACAGCTTATTGCGTCGTACCGGTTGAGTTTATACACAAAAGGTATAGGAGGCAGCGGATATAAGTGGATGTCTTCATTTTCCCCGAATATTATAACAGACCTGCCTTTGTTCATGTTTCCTTTCCCCATGGGCAGTGATAATTTCATAGGAGTAATGTCAAAATCAATATATTTTACCTTCACTGGAACACTGCTGTTTGTATTTGCTCTATTCAGGGTAAGAAACAGGAAAATGCTTCCGTTTTTGGTGGCTGCGCTTGTCAGTATTTTCCTGCTCTTTCCACAGATAAACGTTCTTTACAGGCTTTTAAGCAAACTGCCTGTTTTGAGTAAAATGAGGGCAATGGGCAGGTGGTGGTTTCCGGGTGCACTTTTTGCATCGGTTATTGCAGGCTATGGTTATGATGAATTTAAAAAAAGTCCAGGTGGCATTTTTAAAGCCTTATATTACCTTGTGCTTGTGATTTTTGCCTATTATCTTTTGCTTTTCTTGATATTAAGGGGCAATTTCTGGAAATTTGGTGTTTTTGATTTTAAAGAGCCCACGAATATAATAGGTATTCTGGTCATATTGTTGTTTTTGCTTGGAAGTTTAAAAAAACGTCTGTTTGCTCCGTTGCTCATCGGGTTGTTAGTGCTTGAAACATTTTCCTTTAGAATATCTGGCATACCCTCTGTAAACTTGAGTGAAATCAAAGTTCCTGCATTTTATTCAAGACTTTCAAATAACGAGCCCCGAAGACGCGTCTTTGTTGCAATGGCGGATTCCGTGTTTTCAAAGTATGAAACGGGTCAAAAAAGCAGGATATTCCCCCGGGTTTTTATGGGAGATATACACTTTCTTACCAGTGTCAAAAGGGCATTCGGCTATGATTCTCCGTATTTCACCCCTGAGTTTATGCTCAAAAAGATAGCAGAGTGGGATTCTCTGCTGTGCGTGCAGGGAGACAGATCGGACAGCATGCTTCTTCATGAATTGTCAAAATACGGTGTGAATTTTTTAATAACACCTCATTACCTGC
>JALTEL010000168.1 GCA_027073945.1 Caldifarciminota bacterium
AGAGAAATTACTGGGGAGGCGGTGGAGGGAACGTACGCTCCGCCTCTCACACATCCACAACACAGACATCTGGACCGGGACAATCCGTGAGCGGAGAGCAGGAGGAAGGAAAACTGTCCGTGAAGTTTCACTTCTTCTCTGTTGATACCGCATCCATCTTTATAGATGACATAACGCTTAAAGCAACAACATCGCCGAGGAACTATGACACGGACGGGGATGGGCTGAATGATGGCGAGGAGGTCTTGCAGTATGGAACGAGCCCTGTTCTTCAGGATACGGATGGGGACAACTGGAACGACGGTGATGAGATAAATAAGTATAAAACAGCCCCTACACTTGCAGACACGGATAGTGATGGCGTTATGGACTCGGAGGATACGGACCCTTTGATTGATCTTAATATTACGGTAAAAATAAGAGAAATTGAAGCCTTGGACAATACAGACTCGCCATGGAGCGCTCCCGACCTGTTTGTAAAAGTAACTGTTAACGGCGTCACTCAAGAGTCCCCCACATATGATGATGTTATGCATTATGGGATTGATTACTATCATTTTCCTATATTAGATTTCACTCAAGATGTCCCAGACAATCTCAAAGAGGTCTCAATAGTGCTAGAATTGTGGGATAATGATACAAATGACTGGTTTGACTGGACATCGGATGATTTTGATATCTCTTATGGCCCACATCATAGCCTAATGCTTAATTATAATTTAACGACTGGGTTGTGGGGTGGTGATGATAACCCCTATGATGCTGATGGTTATGGGCACAGTCGAGGAGACAACGATGGAGATACGGAGGACAGGGATGGAGAAATCCGCTTTACCATCATGCAATCGGATTATGATGGTGATGGTCTCACATACCAAGAGGAATTACACACCTACCATACGAATCCTGCCTATTTTACAAATGATGATGTAGATGGAGATGGATTGGACGGCCACGGGGAGGTACAGGAATGGACAAAGCCCAATCTGCCCGACACGGATGGGGACGGCCTGTGGGACGGCCTCGAAGTGAAACTAACCAATCCAGATACGCAGTTGCCATACTCTCCCATAAACGAGCCGGACGGCAAGAAGTTTATCGAGGATTTTTACTCGTTGTTATCTCCCATGCCAAAGATACTGGAGAATTACAGCAATGTGTTGAGTTACCAAGATCTTGTGGATAAGTATCCTGGTGACCTACAAGAACTTGGCTTTAGGGATTTATTGGATTGTGATGTATATACAAGGAGTGAAGAGGTAGAAGCCTTATTGCATCTTGCAGAGGTTCTTGGATACATGGCAGAAGCTGACGAAGTTATAACCATTTCCAAGTTTTCGATAACATTTTTTGAAAGTGCACTTGAGCAATGGAGAGAATATAATATATGCTGGGATGGCTGGTCTCAAATTTCCATTCCATTTCAGTTTGCAGGCGTTGTTTCTCAGATTGGCCATGGTCTTAACAATGGTGACAACACCCTTTCAGAAAGACTAAAGACCTTGGCTGAAACATACAATTCCAGTCTCCCTGCGATCCATAACTTCCAACATTTTCTTAATTCTTATGCGCCGTTAATACTGGACTCTTTTGGTGAGGTGGGCGAAGTTGATAAAAATTATACATTTCATGTTAAAATGGCTAATGGAACGGAGAAAGACATAACGATGTTTGATCCGGCAGACCCCCACATAAGTGCTGCGTCATCGCTTGAAAAATTAGTTTTGAACTTTACATATAGGATTCAGTCCCATTTTCTTTTGTCCACCACCCAATTCCCAAGCTCAACCATAACCGTTGGCGATGTTGCGCAGAATTTAATCAATATGGCATATCATTTGCTCAACATATTAGTTTATCAGCGAACAATATTAGTCAAGTTAACTGAGGCAGGAGGTGTGCTGCTGTGATTTCAAAACGAACCGCCATGGCTTTTTTTGTCTCGGGCATCGTTATACTATCTTCCATATATCTCATAGATCATTATGCGAGGAATCAATCATATATGACGGCAGAAGAATTTTACAATATAGTATTTTCCAACTATACGCTTTCCGAAGGGACTATTTACGATATTAGAGATACTGTTACTCAAGTCTACACCTTTAATTTACCAGAAATCATAGACACGCACTCCACATATGGAGTGAATCCATACAATGTAACTACATACACGCAGGTGTCTTTTGAAAGTTCGAAGGCTAAATTTTTGATATTCTCTGGTGATAGAACCGAGTCCTTTGTCATTGGAAAGACAGTTACCTTTTCTTCGGAAGCAAAGAGATATGAGGACTCTTATTTTCCAGACAAGGGAAGCATTGCTACTGTTGAACAAGTCTATAATTTTATTAAGGTTTACAATATCTTGCCCGCAGTAATTCAAGAGGGAAATTTTTCATTTGTTTCCTTTGAGAAACAATATATAAGCAATAATTCTGTTAAGCTGAAAGTAGAAAATATCTTTTTGCCAACCTCAAATTCCATAAAATACTCTAGTCTCGCCATAAAAGTTTATAACCCCTATAGCGCCGAGGATATTCCTATAAAAGCTAAACTTTTTTCAGTAGATGGAACTGCCATAGGTTATTTGAATGAGAAAAGAAACGAATCGCTCCCAGGAGCCGTTAGATATGGTGATTACATTGTAATTGATGGTCTTATAAGGGGGGATTCTATGCTTATGTTTTCAGGAGATCTTTCTTTTTATCCAGATTTCCTTCTCACAACTATGTTGATATGAGGGTGATAAAATATATGGATCCAGTATAGAGGAGAACCCCACTCTGTATAGAGGGTTAAAAGGGCTTTCCCAAGCATATTCTGAGAATATACCTCTTATAAATGAGGGGTTCCATTGGTTCTGCGAAAATCACTTGCCAAAGATTATAGAATCTTTTGGAGAAGTGAGTGAAATAGATACACCATATGTCCTGCAAATAAAACACCCTGACGGGACCATAGA
>JALTEL010000169.1 GCA_027073945.1 Caldifarciminota bacterium
TTGCGTAATTAATCGAATTGTCTATATAAGACAGTGCTCTGTCGAATTCTTCATAAGATTCCGCTATGTAAGATAAATTGGCATATATGTATGACAGATAGTTCTTCTGGTTCATAAGTATGGCAAGTTGTTCTGCCCTTAATAGATTATTCTGCGCATCTTCCAATTCCTGTTTTGCAAGTAAAATCGCACTTAGGTTGATAAGTGAAGTCAAATAATAATACATAAGACCTTTGCTTTCAAACTGCTTGATTGCTTCTTTTATTGTAAAGAGAGCCTCGTCAATTTTTCCCGTGTGAAGATAAATGGATGATAGAGCCAGTTTGATAACGCTTGCCAAAATCTCGTTATTTTGACTCCATGGTGAATCCAACGCCTGCTCGCAGAAAAGCAGAGCCCTGTCAAAATCACCGGTTCTCCTGTAGCAGATACTCAATTCATGCAAAACCCTTGTGTGAATTTCGCTGTCCCTATCCGTTTTATCCAGCAATTCCCTGTAAATGCTTATTGCTCTTTCAACGTTTCCTGTCTTATAGTAATTCCATGCGAGGATTCTGGTGGCGTCATTTTTCAAATTATCATCCGATGCCTTTTCTATCAGCTTTGTTAGTATGTCTCTTGCTTCGGTGTTTTTATCCATTCTATCGTACACATCTGCGAGTGATAGAAGCATTTTGTCTTCTTTGTCCTTATTTTCGTTTATAATTTCTCTGTATAATTGCGCAGCTTCCTCAAATTTCCCGAGTGAATAATATGTATCGGAGAGTTCTTCCTGTGCTTCGATTGTCTTATTTAATGAAATGGATTCCTTGAGAAAATCCACGGCTTCTTTAAAGGAATAGAGGGATTTTGCCTTTTTTGCCGCTTTTAACAGATAATATGCAGCCTCCTTTTTTTTGCCTATCTCTCTGTAATGATATGCGATTAGATAGCTTTTCTCATTGCGTTCAACCTCTCCCTCTATATCCATAAAGTACTTAAGTGTACTTTTATGAATCTGGAAGGCGCGGCCTTTGGGAATTTGCGATGCCACAACATTGCGGGTTATACCTGCCGTGAAGTTGTATAGGATATCGCCCTCATTTTTCAAAAAGCCTTTTGCTATTAAATCATCAAGAGCGTCATAAATCTCACCTTCTCCCAGTCCTGTCAGCTGAACCAGTGTCCTTGTGGAGATTTTGTCACCGAATAACGAAATAAACTCCAGTACGTTTTTACTCTTTTCGGAAAGAGAGCGAATTTTTCTGTTTACCGTGGACTCTATACCCAGCGTTTTTATATCCGAAGCCTGGGGATTTTTAGGCATAGTCCACTGCTCCGCATCATTGAGAGTAAGGTCCCCGCTTTCATAGAGAGAACCGATAATCTCCTCCGTGAAAAAAGGATTACCTCCGGACATTTTCGTTATGTATGAAAGAGCTGTATCTTCGATATAATCACCTAATATTGATTTTATGAGTACATGAGTATTGCTCTCATTGAGATTTTTTATAGAGAGTTTTTTTATTTGAATATTGCTCTCCAACAGCCCTATAAAATAATCAAAACCTGTCCCTATTTCTGTTATTCTATTTGAACCTACAATTTTAATAATGCCTTTGTAAGAGTGGAGAAGAAAGTGCAGTAGATCTGCGCTTTGTTTGTCAATCCACTGCATATCATCCAGAGCAAAGATCATAGGCTTGTTATTATTCATGGTCTCAAAAAATTTGAGGACAGCATAGTACAGAGTATGCCTATCAGGACCTTCTTTGTCTGTAAATTGGACATCTGCCGATAGTTCAATGACAAATTTGGCGATTTCATATTTCAGTGTGTTATCCAGTGAATCAAAGACTTTTTTGAAGAGTGATTTGTTATTATAGTATAGATCATTCAGGATTTCTCTTACTATATAGTATGGAAATTCAATTGTAGTCCCAAATGCACTTGCTCTTACCGTAAATATATTCAATCTGTCTGTAACTTCAAAGAGTAGCCTTGACTTACCTACACCTACATCGCCTTCAATAAAAATAACCATGGATTTATCTTCCGTAATCCAGTTTCTGATGTTCTCCAATTCACTCTGTCTATTAACGAAATAAACAGATGGGATTATGGGCTTGTAGGCCTTTTCCCCTGCATAGTATATACGGCCTCTGCCCAGCCTTTTCGCATTGTAAAGCCCTGAATCCGCCACTTTAAGGAGAGTGCCAAGATCCTTGCCGTCATCAGGAAACTGAGCAAGCCCCGCACTAACTCCCACGTTGTAATCCGAGAATGGTTTTCTGTTTTTCATATTTTCTATAATTCTTTTACCGGCAATCAGTGCTGCATTTCTTTCAGTATTTGTCAGTACTATTACGAATTCATCTCCTCCGTATCTGGCTAATATATCTGAGTCTCTCAAGTTCTCTCTTAAATATGATGAAAATTCCTTAAGCACCTTATCTCCTTCCAGATGCCCTCTTGAATCGTTTACTTCTTTAAAATGATCAAGGTCAAGCAGTAAAATGGAGAATGGCCGTCTATATCTGCTGTATTTTTTTGATTCTATTTTTAAGTATTCTTTTAAAAATCGTCTGTTGTATGCATGTGTTAAATCGTCTGTTTCATATATTTTATTCAACATGAGTAGCTTTCTTGTCCAGGCTTTGTTAAGTGTCCTGTCTCGTTGAGTAATACGAGGCTAAACCCGATTCTATCACTAAACTTCAGTATAGAGTATGATGCAGTATCAAAGTTCAGTCTCCAGAAATATGGTTTTTGAATGTTCAAGGCAGCCGAGACCATAGGTTTCAAAACAGCTTTATGCGTAACTATGGCAATAATGGCCCCTGGAAACTCTTTCACCCTGTCAGTAAGTCCCTTAAAAGCCCTACTCTGGACATTGTCAATCGTTTCCGCATCTTTTAACTTCAAATTCTCAGGTTCGCTAATCCACGTGTTCCATTGCTCCGGATATTTATTCTTTAT
>JALTEL010000170.1 GCA_027073945.1 Caldifarciminota bacterium
TTACAATATGCGTTATTCCAACCACTTCCGGTATTTTTATTTGCAAAAGAGCTTTATTACTTATAACAGGTATAGAGGTCCCCCTTGCCTCCGCTTCTATTATTCTTTGACCAAGAGGACTCTCAAGAAAAATTTTTACAAGTTCAACCATTTCCTTTTCTTTAAATCTCAAGGCAACAAGATTGGAAGAAAGAATCACATTTTCAGGAAAATCTTCTGGAACTATAGCAAATCTCTTCAGGTCACCTTTCACAGATAGTACCAAATCCCATGGCTTTAATATATATCTACCTAGCCTTTGAGTAGCACATTTTTCCTCAAGTCGTGCTATCCTTATTTCCCCCTGCACATCTCTCAATCTAAGTATTCTGTATCTATACTCTTCACCATCTTTTTTTCTTTTCCTGACAAAGAACTCACCAGACGGAACAATCTCAGACAACTCTTCAAGCGGAATGGAATGTCGGACTCTAGAATATGCTTTTTTCACATCTATACGCGCCAAAATATGTGCCGGAACCAGGTTGTCTGAAATAACAATGTCAGCATATGGAACTCTTTTCGCCATACCATTTACTACGATTTCAATAGTTTCTTGGTTTTTCCTCCCTTTCCGGAGATAAACCAGATGAATCTCCATCCCCGTAAGGGGCCAATATCCTTTTTCAATCGTTTCAATGCGTTCAACATAATTTAGTAAGGGTTCTGTTGTAAGAATTCCAGAAAAAAGCAGTGAACTTGAGGCGACAATCAATATCTCGGCCCCTTCTATAGCATTTGCAATAAGGGTTTTTATAACCCTCTCTAATTCTCTTTTCCCTCCCACACCTCTCAGTCCCACAGTTGAAGTTAAGCCACTACTATCAAAAACAATTCTATTATAGGGCGGAAGAAGTGCAAAAGGATCCATATCATTATAGGGAATTAACTTAATAGCATTATCGTTCTTCAGAATAATTTTTGCAAGCTCTTCTTTCTTTTTGTTAAGGAACGAAAGAGCGGAGCCATCTGGAATTATAGAGTTATCAACCACACAAAGAAGATTATCTGCAAATGCAATATATGTTTTATCCCTTTTTATGAAGCCATTTACGGAATCTAATTTGTCGAAAGACTTTTTTCGTCCCCAGTCTCGTTCCAAGCACATGGCTTCGGTGAGCGATTCCAGTCTATTTTTGCCGATTTGTTTTACTTCTTCAATTAGCTCTTTTTCCCCTATGTCAATTTCTCCGAAATCTTTTTCGATTTGCTCTTTTTTTGCTTTATATGCCTTAAGTATTGCTTCATCGTTTGTTTTTTCGCTGATACCCATATCTTTAAGGAGGTTTTTTATCGCATATATTAGAGCGATATTAGCGATTTTTTTGTTATTTCTTTTTTCGGACATGTCTTTCACCTATGCACCCTAATAAGTTAGTCGTATTTAAGGTTTTTGGTTATGCTGTAACTAACATCATTAAATTAGTTTTTCACCACTATTATTGGACAACCAACTTTGAGTTTAAAAATTTCATACACACGTGTGCCCTCACTCCCTTTCCAAAACTATAATTAACACCCCTCCTTTCCCTTTCACCAAAGAGGGATTACCGTGAAGATAACCTACGGATACTGGCCCGCCCCGGAACTGCCGGAAGAACGCATTAAAGCGGCGTTCGAGGCCATGAAGAAAGATGTGGAGGAAGGCGGGGCCAACTACATAAACCTGCCGTTCAGCCGCGACCATCTCTCCGCTTCCTTAAAACTGAAGGAGGAGATGGGGTCGATTACCGACCTAGTTGTGTGCGGCATGGGTGGTTCGTCCCTCGGCGCAAAGGCCCTTCTCTCGATATTCGGCCCGGCCGAAGGGGTGAGGATTCACATTCTGGACACCATAGAACCCGAGGTTGTGGATTCTCTTTTTTCATCCCTGAACCTCAAGAGTACGCTTTTTAATGTGGTTACGAAATCGGGCAGAACCCTCGAAACGCTTGCAATGCTCAATGTCATCCTTCAGAAACTGGAGAAAGAGGGGCTGGATGTCAGGAAAAGGCTGGTGATTACAACCACAGAGAGCAATGACAACGAACTCTATCGCTGGGCGGTGGATGGCGGAATAAGAACGCTGCCGTTCCCGCACGGCGTGGAGGGGAGATACTCCGTTCTCTCGTCGGTGGGCCTCTTTCCCGCGCTCTACATGGACTGCGAGCCGGAAGGCATTCTCAGAGGTGGGGAGGCGGTGGCAAGGCAGTACTTCAACGAGATGAACGACCCCCTTCTTTTCGCATCGAAATCCGTCTCCGCAATGGAATCCGGCATGGCCGCTCATGTGTTTCTAACCTATTCATCGCCCCTGAAAGATGCGGGGGACTGGTTCGCACAACTGTGGGCCGAGAGCCTCGGCAAGAACGGAAAGGGGCAGTTACCGGCCGTTGCCGTTGGCCCGGCGGTCCAGCACTCGCAGTTGCAACTGTACCTCGACGGCCCGAAGAATATCGCACTGAGCATTCTGGAGGTTGAGGGGCACGACATGGGCCAGAAGATTACCAACTCCGTGGGGCCGTACAATCTGGCCGGAAAATCCCTCTCGGAGATTCTCGGGGCGGAGGCAAGGGCCACGGCGGTTTCGCTCACGGAAAAGAGAGTGTTCAACAGAACACTGGCCCTTGGAGAACTGAATGAAAGGGAGATGGGCGGCCTCCTTGCATTCCTTGAGATGGCCACGGCGTATGCGGGTTATCTCATGGGGGTCAATCCGTACGACCAGCCCGCGGTCGAAGCAGAGAAGAGGCACGCAAGGGAGATACTTGGCCTGTGAGGGCTACGGGCGCCGTATGATTTTCATAACTGCGTCAGCAACTCTAAAGACATAGCCATTTTCCGTAACATAATAGGCAAAGTATGCAAGAATCAATCCCCCCAGAATGTCGGCTGGCCAGTGTATGCCGAGATATAGAATCGAGAGGGTTATGAG
>JALTEL010000171.1 GCA_027073945.1 Caldifarciminota bacterium
AACCGGAGGTATATGTGAGGGGATGGGATAATGTATCAGGTGACGCAGTAACCCTGTATCTTGATACTTTTGGGGATAGGAGGAGTTGTTATTTCTTCACTGTTGCAGCATCAGGTACACAGGAAGATGGTATAGTAACCCGAGGAGGCGAATCATTTGACAATTCCTGGGATGGGGTATGGTTCGCGGCATCCAGGGTTGTAAAAGATGGATATGTGGTGGAGATGAAAATCCCGTTTAAAGCAGTTCGATATGCAAAGGGACAGTGGGGCGTTCAGTTTGGCAGAGTGATACCTGTCAAAGGTGAGACAGATTACTATAAACCTATGCCACAATTCCCTGGTTTCAGGATTTCTCTGTTTGATACTCTTAAAGGCATAAATCCGGATGTAAAAGGTAGATTTTTAGAGGTATACCCTGTGGGAATAATAAAGCAGGACGGTAAATTATCTCCGGATGCAGGTGTTGACATATCATACAATCCCAGTGATATATTGGGATTGAATCTTACAATGAACCCCGATTATGCACAGATAGAGGCAGACCCGTTTCAGGTAAATCTCTCAAAATACGCGTTGTATCTTAAAGAGAAAAGGCCTTTTTTTCTTGAAGGTCAGGAGATGTTCAACATAAAAAAGAGCGAGAATTTTAATATAGGCAGTGGGCCTATAAAAATTTTATACACGAGAAATATAGGAAAGGTGGTGGATGATTCGCTTTATGTGCCTATAAGATTAGGTGCAAAATTTATTACAAAGGGAAAGGGATTCGAAGGCACTGGTATGTATGTGAACACAGGGGCAAAAGGAAGTGAGCCGCAGGCGCACTATATTGCACTGCGGGGAGCAAAGCAGTTAAGCCCGGGATTCACAACAGGTCTTACGTATATTGGAAAGGAAACAGATATACAATATACAAGAACATTAACTGCGGACGGAAGTTATGTAAAGGGTTTTAACAATATGATTTTTCAGGGTTCCTATGCAGACTCGTCGGGTACTTCCGGCCTTGCCGGATATTTTAAATGGGCATATTTTAATCCCAAGAGGATGTTTCAGGTGAATATTTCTTATATTGATACGACATACAATATAAGCGAAACAGGTTATATAGGAGGCAAGGGCTCTTCTGTGAATCTTTTCGGAGGCAGAATGTTTTTCCCAAAGACAAGTCCCATAAGATATTTTGGAACAGGATTGCTTTATAATGCCGGAAGGGGAGAAGGCGTGAAAAACATATCACAGGGAGGAGGCGGAATGATTTTCCTTCGCACGAGGAATGATTGGAATGGTAGCATGTGGATAAATGTAATGGATAATTATGAGAGTACAGGCTCGGGAATTGTACATTATAGTGGAAATACTGCCGGGCTCAGTCTTGGTTCAAACTTTTCGGGTATGTTCGGAGTAAATTTCTGGGCCAACCTCAATTACGGATTCAACTATCAGGCATGGCATCTGGGGTATTACGGACAGGGAGGTATGTATTTTATGTTCAGACCCACGTCAAATATTGGCATTGGCATGCCTATTAGCATTATGCCATATTGGAAGGAATCCGCAGATTGGAAGGACTTATATAAAAAAGAAGATTTGGAAGATGCATACATCACGGTTTCTCCTTCGCTCAGCTACCATTTTTCCACCAGGATTAATATGGATTTAAGAGGAGAAATAGTTTATATAGAAAGTATGGGGAGAATGTATCAATACAGGATAAATCCCGTGATTTCATATAACATATCAGCAAAATCATGGGTGTATCTCGTTTACACGAGTACAGATGTCTATAATACAGAAGGAGATAACTTCATGGAAACGGACAGGGGCGCGGTATTTAAAATTAGATACCTGTTTTATTTTTGAGTAATATACTTTATCTATTGTTTATTTAAAATTAAGTAATTCATTTTAGTCTGGACTTGACAGTTCGCATACGTTATAGTATATATAAACAATGTATAAATTAGGTTTTGCTGTCATATTTGTACTTGCAGGATGTGGAGGTATAAGAATTAATTTCAACTATGCCCCGCAGTATTCCTATATTCCTTTCAACAATTTTGCCTTGAATTTTCAGGGTGTGCAAATAGAAAGGGATTCATCCAGGGTATATCTCAGGGTGCTCGGAACAGAGCCTGATTTTAGTTACTTTTTCGGCGTTTCCCCGTCTGATTTTTTCAATGCTGCGATATTAAGAGAGTTTAGAGGTCTTTCCAATGTAAAGATTAGAGATAATGCAATGCTGTCCATGAAAGTTATAATAAACGACTTTTATCTTGATTACGATGTCGAGGATGTCGGAGAATCTGCCGAAGGTTTGAGATATATGTACAATATAAAGGGCAAAATAGTTTTTAAGGTTTTTCTTATCAACAGAAAAAACGGAAGGAGTAAGTCTTTTTTGATTAAGAGAAACTACAGTGGCATAGGTTTCCTTTACACCTGGGGAAACTGGGATAGTGCGCTTAAGACCGAGCTTATAAGGTTTATATCACCTGCCTTCAGTCAAATGCTTGAAGAACTGGATAGTTCTGCAGGCGGTCTTTTTTAATTTTCACTTTTAATTTTTCAATTTTCCCTGTTTTTGCAGTCACTAACATTAAAGATTTGATTTTACATACATTTTTCTATATAATGTTTTACAGGCAGATTTTAGAAAAATCAGGAGGTGAAGGTATGCTAAAAAATAGGATAGCGATATATGCGGTAGTGGTATCAATCGCCATTATGGCGGGATGCAGCAAAAAAACAGAAACAGTTACACCTGCCACACCGGCTGTAAGCCTCAAGGGAACAACCAACGGCGATGCTCTGTACATTATATGGGATGAAGTACAGGGAGCCGAAGGATATAAAATCACATACGGGACATCCGTAAAGACCCTTTATGGGGTTACTGAATTCACTGTATCGGATATAGTGCCGAGTGTAAAGGTTGTTGCTTTTGCAGG
>JALTEL010000172.1 GCA_027073945.1 Caldifarciminota bacterium
AAAAGCAAATCCGCCACCAACTATTATGATATTGTGTCCCTCAAATAAATCCACAGGATAGCCATTTCCAAGAGGGCCTCTTATACCTATTTCTTCACCTATTTCAAGTTGATGCAGGGCTGTGGTTACAAGACCCGCCTTATTCACGGTGAATTTAATTGCATCTCCTTCAGTTGGAGAACTCGCTATTCCAAATGGAGCTTCGCCCTTACCGAAAACAGAGAGCTCGCAAAACTGTCCCGGAATATAGGACATCGTGCTTTCATCCTTAAATTTAAAACAAAAGCTTTTCAGGGAACGGTCATCTGATTCAAAATAACTTCTAAGTAGAATTGCTAATTTTGGTGTGTATGGATTATGATTCATTGCCGACCTCCATGCCTTTTAATGACAGAATAGCCTCTCTTATATCAAAACCAGATGGACAAACATCAATACATCTTCCACAGCCAACACATCCAAATTCTCCGTAAGTTTCTGGATAATACGCAAACTTATGCATTATCCTGTTCCTAACCCTCCATGCAGGGTTTTGTCTTGGGTTATGCCCTGATGTTTCAAGGGAATAAACTAAAAACATGCAAGAATCCCATACCCGCTCTCTATATCCCCAATTAGTTCTTTCAACATCCTCTATGTCAAAACAATAGCAGGTAGGACAATAAAAAGTGCACGCCCCGCAGTTTAAACACCTGAATGACATATCTTCCCAGATACTATCACCAAAAGCACTATACAATTTTTTACTTTCAATTTGAAGGTCGTATTTCTGTATTTTATTCTCCACAAGCCCCTTCGCTTTTTTCATTTCAAGTAAATCCTGCTCGCTCGCATCTTCAAAATTCTTCCAGTCAATGGCATGCCTTCCTTTTTCTGTCAGGCCTTCTGCAAGATAATAATCACTTGCATCAAAAACAAAAATATCACCCAGTTTTTCAAAAGGACCGTAACCGAGTGAGGTACAAAAACAATGCTCATCAGGATTTACACATGCCGTTGTTACTATTAGCATTGAGTCTCTACGCTTTTTGTAATATGGGTCCTGCGGGTCTCTGAGAAAATTTCTGTCAACAGCATACAGAGCTTTTACATCACAGGGAAGTACCCCGAATATTACCCTCTTTTCTGTATCAAATACATCTTCCTGCTCAATATCCTTGCCTTTTTTGTGATAAATCAAAAGGATCTCTTCTGGTGGAAGCACTATATCCTTAACGGATTTTTCTGGTTTACCCATAAATAATACTGTATCCATTTGTTCTTTATATCCTTTCTCTTCTCTTAAATAAATTTTTCCCCATCTTGAAAGAGCTTCAATTAATTCATCTTTTTTAATCTTTTTCATAGTATAAAATCCTCCCTGTCATTCTGTTTGAATTCACCCAGTGCAGGATTTTGCTGGGTTGTTAGACCAGCAATAAAATCGTAGGAATCTTTCATATCCTTTGTGATTTTTGCAGTGAAATAAGTAAGATTAATACCAGAAGGACATGCCCTCTCACATGCACCACAGTTAGTGCACCTTCCCGCCATATGGAACATTCTTATCAAATGGAATGCTATAATATCGGTTATATCCCTTCCCGGCTCAACCCATACAGGATTATTAGAATCAACAAAACATGTTTCACAATAACACATTGGGCATGCATCTCTGCAGGCATAGCATCTTATGCAATTGAAGAATTCTTTCTCAAACAGCTCTTGACGCTTATCAAATGGCATATCTTCCACTGATTTTACTTCCTGATAATCGGAGAAAGTATTTATAGCATCTCCTTTCACTTTAATATCAGCAGTTTCCGCCACAGGTCTCTCACATGTCAGGCAGGAATTGGAAAGGATATTTTTTACATCTATAGTTTTATCGCCACCCTTACCGCTTATCTTAATTTTTCCTGTATCTTCTTCTATTGAAAGTATTTTTTCTCCATAAGCCTCTTCCAACTTTCGCATATCAACTATGCCTTTGCAAGGCAATCCAACAAGTATAATATCCTTTCTGTTAAGCTGGTTCTCAGCACACAACACATTAATGGCGCGCTCCTCACATCCCCTGACCATAACTGCTATTTTTTTGCCCTTTAATTTCTTCAAATAAGTTGCTATATTTAACATGTTAAAACGAGAATTGGAAAGGAAATCAATTTCATCCGGGTTTGTGGCAAAAAACGGAATGTTCTTATCGGGATAAGTCCTATTTTTAAAGCCAAGTACCCCATCTATTTCTGCATTCTCAAGCATTCTCTTTAGTTTATCAACAATGCCTTTATCCATATTCACCTCTTTTTCATTAAAAACGGATGAACATTGTTTAATTTTTTTACCTCTTTAGTAACAAAATTGGCAACATCCGCAAATTTCTTCCCCTCTGATGCAGATACCCAAGAAAAATGTATTCTACCGGGAGCTACACCAACGTATTCTAACAGTGATTTTATAACATAAAATCTCCTTCTTGCAAATAAATTTCCTGTATTGTAATGACAATCACCCACATGACAACCGGAAATCCACACGCCATCAATACCATCATGCAGAGCCTTTACCACAAATTGAGGATTAATCCTTCCAGAACACGGTACCCTTATCACTCTGACATTGGGAGGATATTGTATCCTTGATGTACCTGCAAGGTCGGCTCCTGCATAGGAACACCAGTTACAGAGAAATGCTAATATCTTGGGCTCTTTTATCTCCATTTAAACCTCCGACAAGATCTTTTTTGCCATATCCAGGGTTTCTACCTTTCTCTGTTCGGAAATCAAACCAAATTCTGCATTAATTATCTCACTATTTGAGAATCCAAAAAGGTCAATAGCGCCTGGACGGCATGTAGCCGCACAAGCCCCGCAACCTTTGCATAAAACGGGATTAACCTCTGCTATCGTTTTTATCTTACCCATCACCTTTTTTTCAACAAGAGAAACTGCAGCATAAGGACATACAGATGTGCACAAACCACATCCAATGCATTTTTGCTCATCAACGTGTGAAACCGTACCAGCAGTTAGTATATAATCCCTGGCAAGTATAATAGCTGCCCTCCCTGCTGCAGCTTTTGCCTGTGCAATAGCCTCATTGACAAACTTCGGTGAATGTGCGAGCCCGGCAAGAAAAACTCCATCAGTGGCAAAATCAACCGGCCTTAATTTCATGTGTGCCTCAAGGAAAAAGCCGTCTTCATTAAGCGGCACCTTGAAAAGCTTTGCAATTTGCTCGTTATTCTCTTTATCCGGAACTATACCATTTGAAAGAACAAGATAATCGGGCTTAATCTGCAATTTTAACCGAAGAACAGCATCATAGACATTTATCGATATCCCACCATTCTCGTCCAGACTTACAGTAGGTTTGTTGTTTTCATCAAACCTGACAAAAACAACTCCAAGCTCTCTTGCTTTTGTATATAACCCTTCTCTAAATCCATATGTTCTTATATCTCTGTATAAAATAAAAGTTTGTATGCCTTTTTGAGCAAGGTCAATTGCATTTTTTACTGCTCTTGAGCAGCAAATTCTTGAACACCATGGATGATTTTCGTCTCTTGAACCCACACACTGTATCATGACAACACTTTCCGTTCCTTTTATCTCATTATTGGCAATCTTATTCTCTAATTCTCTCTGCAAAAGAATCCTTTTGCTCTTCCCATAGGAATACTCGGTGGGTACATACTCTTTTGCTCCTGTGGCGATAATTACCGCACCATGCTCTATTGGTTTATCAATACCTTTTAAAAACGTTTTGTAATTTCCCACATAACCTTCAACTCTATCAATCTCTGCACCTTTTAAAACCTTGATGTTCTCCTTATTTTCAATTTTTTTAACAAGTTCTTTAAGGTAATTCTGTACATCCTCTCCACCTGTTGTCTCAGTAATATTTCTGGCATTACCACCTAATTTCTCGTCTCTTTCAATAATATACGTAGTATAACCCATATCAGAAAGCGAAAGTGCTGCATTCATACCTGTGATTCCACCACCTATAATAAGGGCATTCTTATTAACAGGGATCTTAAATTCCTTAAGAGGTTCAAGCAGCCTTGCTTTATAAACTGTCATCCTTACAAGGTCTTTTGCTTTAGAAGTGGCAAGACCAAACAGATTCATATGAACCCAGGAATCCTGGTCCCTTATATTTGCCATTTCAAACAAATATCTGTTTAGACCAGCCTCTCTGATTGTTTCCTGAAATAATGGCTCATGCGTCCTTGGTGTACAGGAAGCAACTATAACACGATTTAATTTGTATTTTTCAATGACAGCTTGCATTTTTTCCTGTGTATCCTGAGAACAAGTGTACATATTATCTTCTGCATGAACAACTCCGGGCAAGGTTGATGCGTAATCAGTAACGGCTTTCACATCCAGATACCCGCCTATATTTATCCCGCAATGGCATACAAACACTCCTATTCTTGGAGGTTCGTTGTTAACATTAATAACAGGAGGGTATATCTTTTCCCTTACTTCTTTTCCTCTTACCTCTTTCAAATAGGCCATGGCTTCAGAAGCCGCACCGCTCGCTTCTGCCACTGTCTCTGGAATATCTTTGGGAGAAGCAAAAGCACCTGCCACAAAAATTCCCTCAACATTCGTCTTTATAGGTT
Organism: Caldifarciminota bacterium; assembly: GCA_027073945.1. Next base: position 4,616 of record JALTEL010000172.1, read on the forward strand.
CGAATACACTGGTTTGTGCAAAATTATATTTATTCAACTTAACGCCAAATTTTTCAGCTACTTCCTTAATACCGGACGGTGAATCAAAACCGACAGAGAGAACAACAAGTTCAAATTTTTCTTTTATAAGCCTTCCATCTTCAGCCTCGTAGGCAATAATCAGGTTTCTATCTTTATCTTCTTTAAGGCTTGCAACCCTTGAACGTATCATGCGAACACCGTATTCTTTTTTAGCTCTGTTCACGTATTTATCAAAGTCTTTTCCAAAAGTCCTCAGGTCCATATAAAACATAGTGCATTTTACACCACCTGTGTGTTCAGTGGCTATGACAGCTTCTTTAACAGCATACATACAGCAAACAGAAGAGCAGTAAGGGTTGCCCTTGCGCACTTCACGCGAGCCAACACATTGAATAAAGGCTATATTATCAGGTATTTTACTGTCTGACGGCCTTAAAACATGTCCCTGATAAGGACCGGATGCAGACAGGATTCTCTCAAATTCTATACTTGTTACAACATTGGGATATACTCCATAACCATACTCTGCCTTAATTTTGGGATTGAATTCGTCAAAGCCCGGAGAAAGAATAACAGCCCCAACATCTAATTCAATATCTTTTCCTTTGTCCTCGTAATCAATGGCATCTGCAAGACATATATTCTTGCAAAGACCACATCCCACGCACTTGTCTTTATCTATGATATAAGCCAGGGGAACAGATTGCGGATATTGTATATATATTGCAGCTCTTTTTGAAAGTTTCTCATTGTAAGAATCAACAGCTTCAACAGGGCAATATTTGCTGCATAGGCCACAACCCGTGCATTTGTATGGGTCTATATATCTTGGTTTTTCCCTGATTGTTATTTTAAAAAGTCCACCCTTGCCTTCCACACTTTTAATCTCTGCATTTGTGATAACTTCTATATTTCTGTGTCTTCCTGTTTCAACAAGCTTGGGAGATAGAATGCAAATTGAGCAATCATTCGTAGGAAAAGTTTTGTCTAACTGAGACATGGTGCCACCAATGCCCGGTTTACTTTCAACAAGATAAACTTTGTATCCACTATTTGCAAGGTCAAGTGCGGACTGCATACCGGCTATCCCTCCCCCGACAATAAGAACAGAGCCTGCTTTGTTCATATTAATCTCCTATCCATCTGTAATAAGGTTGTTTATTTTTAATTTCAACAATTTCAACTTTTCCTATTCTCACGAGGTCAACAAGCTGTGAGAGTAACTCTACACCCTCAATACCCGTTTCAGAGGATAACATGGTAACCGTTTTGGGTTGTTTCTTTATTCTGTACCTTATGATATTCTTGTTATAAGTATCTTTTATGATCTGCGATAGATACCCCTGAAACTGCCCTTTTGTCACACTTTCCCCATAAGTATTGCCTTCCTGTTCCATTTTCCATTCCCTGCCAATCAGCCATCTCACTTTATCATCTTTAACGGTTGCAAGTGCACATTCAAGCCTTTCCTTTATTTCTTGACTTAGATTCAGGGGGCCAAGCTCTTTTATAGTTTTTGTAAACTTAGTAACAAGAGTTGCAAATCGCATCCCTTCTGCTGCAGATACCCAATCAAGGAAAAGCCTTTTCTCTGAAATACCTGCCATTTTCACAATACTTATGGTGGCCAGTATTTTCTTCTCTGCTTGGTAGTTCCCAGATATATAATGACAATCTCCCGGATGACATCCCATAACCATAACGCCATCAGCTCCTTTTAAAAATGCCTCCACAACCCAGATAGGGTCGACTCTTCCAGAACACATAACCCTTATGATTCTTAAATATGGCGGATACTGTATTCTGGAAGTTCCTGCAAGGTCGGCTCCTGCATAGGAGCACCAGTTACACATAAATCCAACAATATTGGGATTCCAGTTTTTTCCTTCAGTCATTCAATGGCACCTCCTCCTGGGATAGTAATGCATCAAGCATCACATCCATTTGATAATCGGAAAAATGCTTCATTGTTATGGCTTTCTCAGGGCAAGACGCTCCACAAACTCCACATCCCTTACAAGCAACAGCAGTTACTTCTGCTTTTCTTCCCTCTTCAGTTTGAATAAGTCTGATTGCGCCATAAGGACAGTTAATCTCACATAAACCACATCCCACGCATAAGCTTTTATCAATCACTGGATTGAGAGGGGTTATTTCTATTACATCTTTAGACAGGAGTCCCATTGCCACTGCTGCAGCATTGCCAGCCTGCGCGACAGAATCTGGTATATCCTTGGGGAACTGGACAGTCCCCGCAAGATATATTCCATCAATAGGTGTTTCTGCAGGCCTGAGTTTGGGATGTGCCTCCATGAGAAAACCATCGCTGCTTCTGGAAAGATGCATCTTCCTTGCTAAGGGAACAAGATCGTCCTGAGGCCTCATTCCAGTTGCAAGAACAACCATATCAACTTCATTTTCTATAATCCTCCCAGAATCAATATCTTCTGAAACCAATATGAGGTTGTGGTTTTCAGGATTTTCTTTAATTGCACCGGGTTTCCCTCTCAAAAATGTTATGCCTTCATTTCTTGCTCTCTGGTAAAACTCTTCAAACCCTTTTCCCGCTGTTCTTATGTCAATATAGTAAACAAATATATCAACATTTTTTTTATGTTCTTTTACCATAAATGCCTGCTTTGCAGTTATCATGCAGCATATCCTTGAGCAATATCGTCCGGCATCATTAATCTTTTCATTTCTTGAACCAACACATTGAATAAAGGCAATACTTTCAATAGGCTTATTATCGAAAGGTCTATTTAATTCGCCGTGTGTAGGACCATCAGCATTTAAAAGCCTTTCAAAATCAATATTTGTCACAACATTTGCATATCTCTTGTAGCCGTATTGAGTCTCTTTGATAGGCTCATACACCTTTGCTCCAACAGCCATAATTATGGCTCCTACATTTAACTTAACAATCTGCTCCTTCTGTGCAAAATCAATCGCTCCTTGCTCACATGCCTGCATGCACAGTCCACACACTTCTTTTCCCTTCTTTGCATACCTCAATCTCAAACAGTTATCTTCATCAATTAAATAGCTTGCAGGAACTGCTTGGGGAAACGGGATATGAATTGCTTTTCTCTGCAACATACCTCTGTTGAATTCATCCGGCACCTTAACAGGGCATTTGGAAGCGCATTGATTACAGGCAACACACTTATCCTCATCAACATACTTGGGCTTCTTTTTTACTGATACAATAAAATTACCAACCTGTCCTTCAACAGCTTCAATATCGGCATATGTTATAAGCTTAATATTCGGGTGCTTACCCACTTCTACCATTTTAGGGCCAAGGATACAGATACTACAGTCAAGGGTGGGAAATGTCTTGTCAAGCTGGGCCATGTAACCACCTATTGAAGCCTGTTTCTCAATTAGATAGGTTTGTATTCCTGCGTTTGCAAGGTTCAGGGCTGCATTTATGCCTGCGACACCACCACCCACAACAAGGGCTTTTTTCACCACTTCAGACCTGTTTTTTGAAAGTGCTTCCAATTTTGTAGCTCTATAAACAGCAGCTTTTACAAGTTCATACGCCTTAGCAGTCGCAAGTTCAGGTTCCTGTTCATGTACCCATGAGCAGTGTTCTCTTATATTTGCCATTTCAAAGAGATATGGATTAATACCCGCCTTTTTAAGAACATTCTGAAATGTGGACTCGTGCATTCTCGGGGAACAGGAAGCAACAACAACTCTATTTAGATTATACTTTTTGATATCTTCTTCTATAAGTGATTGTCCAACCTCACTGCAGGTGTACATCGGGTCCCTTGCAACAATCACATGCGGCAGCTTTTTTGCCTTTTCACAAACATCCCTTACATCAACTGTTGCTGCAATATTTAAACCACAATGACAGACATAAACACCTATCCTTATATCATCTGAAGGAGGAGAACAAGAACAGGGATTTTTCTCCATCTTATTCCTCCACTTTTATAGCTTTTTCATAATCTTCTTCGCTAACCCCAGGGCTTTGAACATCCTCGTTATCGTAAAACTCCAATATTCTCTCCCTTATTTTATCTTTGTATTTTTTAACACCTTTTAAATTTTTTTCCAGCTTATCCAGCTTTTCCTTGGGGTAAAAAGTAAAATCCCCGGATATTATAATATCGTTAATTTTCCTGTTTCCCACTTCCTGTGCAGTTTTGATAAGTCCACCTTTTGCCTTATGAGCGCCGTAGACAATCTCTATCCCCTGCCTTATTTTTAAAGAATCAAATTTCCTCATGGTCTTTTTAAACATAAATGCCGGACTTGTGTAATAAGACTCAAGCTCTCTCATCTTTTTCAATATATCAGCATTTATAACAGCCGGGGTTAATTTGCCAAACAGATTTTCAAACTTTTCAATGAGAATTTTCCTAACATCTTCCCTCACTGGCATAGAGCCAGTTTCCTGTTTGACAGTTGTCAAATTTTCCCTCATGGTTTTGTATATCTTATCTCTGAATTTTTCTTCAGGAACTTTCAATGATTTTGTCATAGCCTCATAGTTAAAATCAAGTATTATACTCCCTACAAAAACAAGAGAATTCCCTATATTGGCTGCTCCTTCGCCTGCAATTTTTTTCCCATGTTCTGTAACTATATCATTCACAGGTTTCATCTGTGTCTTTATACCGAGCTGAGAATATGTTTCAACGGGCACAATAGAATACTCTCTGTAAACCCTTTGTATATCCCTAAAAGCCAGAGGATGATTTCTGTTTACAACCACCTGATAGAATATTTGATTATAGTCAAGATACACCGCACCTCCCCCGACTTCTCTCCTGAAAACCGGTAATCCCTCATTTTTGCAGTATGCAAGGTCAACTTCCTCTCTCGGGTCCTGAAAATATCCCACACTTATCAAAGGTTTTGCAGGCGAAACAATAACAAGTGCATCAATATCCATTCTCGCCAATGTATGAAAAAGCAGCATTGAATCAAGTCCACCAAGAGAGTCATATTGAAAAACATACATATTAAAGTACCTCCATTTTAATATATGCATAATTATAC
>JALTEL010000173.1 GCA_027073945.1 Caldifarciminota bacterium
GATATGAAGTAGTGGCCTCTATGATTGGCTATGCCACCATAACGAAGACAAACGTGCAGGTGTATATTGATCAAACGACACGATTAAATTTTAAACTTAAACAAACGGTAATTGCGGGGCAAAAGGTGGTTGTCGTCGCCAAAAGGCCTCCCGTTGAAATTGATTTGACCGCTAGCAAACAGGTGGTACCGGCAAACCAGCTTCAGAATACGTGGGTTGACGCTGTTAGCGATGCGGTTAAAATTCAGTCTGGCGTGAATATTCACGGCGGTATCCGGGGTAGCTTGGGCTTAGAAGTGGCCTATATGGTGGATGGCATGGTTGTTACGGATATGGGATCGAATTCAACCTTTTTAGAAGCTAATACTACTTCGATTAAAGAAATGGAAGTATTGACAGGTGGATGGAACGCCGAGTATCCTCAGGCGGCAGGAGCGATAGTTAATGTTGTAACGAAATCATCTCCAACCAGATGGCATGGCATTTTTAAGGTACGTTTCCGTCCCGCCGGAAAATATCATTGGGGGAGAAATATTTATAGCAAGCAGAATATGGAATGGAAAGTTGTTAATCTGGACTATTTTAAGCATCAGGATGGCGGTAAAATATGGGACAAATATTGGACGAAAGTGCTGGGACACCCCCCTACGCCGGAGTTTAACTGGGAGAAATATAAACAATTAATTACTCCCCCTTCAGTACTTCGCGATTATACCAAAAGGCCCCAGTGGGAAGGTGAGACTACGCTTTATGGTCCCATAACTTCGAAAATAAACGCCATGTTAAGTGCAAAGTTTGTGCGCAAGGTAAATAGATTTCCATCTGCATTGGCGTATAATCCGGAATGGAATGTAGCGTCCAAACTGTATTATCAGGTTACTGACAATACCAAATTGACGCTACACGCCATTTATCAGGGAGCCGATAACACGGGCACTCCTAAACTGGCGTATGGTTCAAGTGAGGATATGCGTACGTATAATTATCCCTCTCTCATTACTTCTCCTTTCAATACGCATAAATTTGATCCATTTGGCGCTTTTGCTGCCTTTGGTCATGGTTTTTATCCGCCTCAATATATTCGCGATTGGCTGGTTAATCTGCATGTAACACACGTTTTTTCTCCAAAGACTTTTTTGGAATTTAACGTGACCCATAATGACTTATCATTTAAGGCAGATTTTCTCAAAGTTAAGAGGTGGACATTTGCCGATTTGATGAAACAAAAAGCGGATCCCTTGGCTTTTGAGCCTCAATGGTTTGATAATCCGCCATTTAAGTTACGCTCCACGTCAATATCGCCTGGAGATGTCTTCAAGGATTATGCTTTTACACATAGTACGCGATTTAAATTAGATATTACCAGCCAGATACTTCCCAATCATTTGGTTAAGGCTGGACTCAGTTTTTCGCCTCAATATTTTGACCGATATACTCATTTTGCTTTTAAAGAGCCGACATGTAATCTTGACGATTATGTGGATCCTTCAGCCCATCCTTATGAAGGAGCTGGCTACATCCAGGATAAAATAGAAACCAAGGGAATGATTGTGAATGTCGGTGCTCGGCTGGACTTCTTCAACGCTAATAAAAAAGTAAATTACACAATTTTCGATCCAATGGCTCTTTCTGATTCCACAAAGGGAAATAGAGGCATTGGGTATGTTTCATTCAATCCCAATGGGCCGTATGCCAAAAAGACCCCCACACAGGTGGCTATTTCACCTCGTTTAGGTATTTCGCATCCTATTACATCGACAACAGTTCTTCATTTTATGTACGGGCATTTTAATCAAAGACCACCTTGGAATCAGATTCTTAGAAATACATTGCTATTTAATCGCCCGATCGACCCATGGGTATTGAAAACTTTTCCAGAAATGCATCCATTCCCGGTGGATTCTACCAAACTCATGTATATGGGCTGGAAAGGCATCGCCGGCAATCCCGGGCTGAGCTATCAACATGTGGTTCAGTATGAAATTGGATTTAATCAGGCGATAAGAGATATTGCCAAATTGGATGCAACGCTTTATTATAAAGATGCACATGGTTTAACCAATATCGGCTTTCAACAAGGTTCATGGATTCCCAGCTATGGTACCTCAGCCGGCGGAGCAAGAACACAATTACATCCAGATCCACACGATCCGCAACATCCCCTCAAAGGCAAAAGAGTTGGATGGTTTACCATTCCCATTAATGGCGGACGCCGCAATGCGCGTGGTCTGGAATTTACCTTCGATGTATTTCCGTTTAAAATTTTTAATATGAGAGTGATCTATAATATGTCCTGGGTCAGAACTGGTGCATATGGTCCCACCCAGCTCTATCGCAAATTTATGGGTCCAGATGGCAAGGAATATAGCCTAGGTATTGATCGGTATGCCGGTGGTTCAGATAACATTAATGAGGTATGGAATCCAACGAATACTGTGAGACTGTTTGCCAATCTGAATTTGCCCAGAAATTTTGGCCCGTCCATTTTTGGAATAAAACCACTGGCCAATTGGAATGTTAATGTGTATCATGCCTACGCATCGCCACGCCGATTCACCTATCATTCCGTTATCCATGGCGATTATTCCACAAAACCGCTTAATCGAAAGTGGTATGCTTATCATAAGACCAATTTAACGGTTTCCAAACTTCTTAATCTTGGATTTGGATTAAAGGCCAATTTTAAGGTAGAAGTGATTAATCTGTTTAATAATAAGTTGTACAACCTGTTTTCGGGACAGGATCTGGTGAATTATATGGAATATGGAAAATTACCTAAAGTCCAATACAATTATAAAACAGCAAATGGTAAAACAGCCACATGGACAGAGGTAAACGAATGGGGTATTTATTCTCGGGATCTAATGCCCAGGGAAATTTATTTTAGCCTCAATCTTCAATTATAAGAGTCATTAGCCAGTGTAAGATAAAAAAAGGAGAGTATAAATG
>JALTEL010000174.1 GCA_027073945.1 Caldifarciminota bacterium
TATAATGTGTGCTTATATTGGTAGATATGTGTTCCAGAAAGGGAAGCGCTATCATTGTCAATTCCCTGAGTTCAACCACGGGTAAAAATCCGAATGACAAAAAATACAATATTGGCGACAGCAGCTTCCCAAACACAAAATGGCCTGTATTGAAATTGGCTCTCAGTTCGTGCCCCAAACCACCTGCATGCCTGATAACCAGAATGGACAGTGCAAAATAAATGAGACCTGAGATTATATAAATCAATCCTGGCTTCTTTCTATGCGTGAAAAGATAAAAATATAGCCCTATAGAAATAACACCAATAGCCATATCCTCTTTCAGAGTTAGTATTGTAAATAAGATTATGGTAGCAAGAAGTGTTTGCTCTCTTTCAAGGAAATAGAAGAAAAAAAGTAGAATTGGGACGGCAAACGTCTCGGGGTGAAAATCAAATGCAAGCATTCTGTGAAAATAGTAATTTGTTGATACAAGCAGCAAAATCATCCAGGAAGATGCGGTATTGATTTTCCTGTTTTTTAGAAGCAGATAAACGGGTATAAAAATCATTGCATTCCAGATGCTCTGCGCAACAAGCAGCACTTTGGGACTGTGCCATATTCTATACAACAATGTAAACGCATACGCTGATGGCCAAAAATGCCCAAAGAAACCAGAATGTCCATTCAGGCTGTCCCATACGCCTCTGTGATTGAAAATGTTATTTATTATATTCGCTCGAATACCAAGGTCAAAACCATTACTCATATAGTAATCAAACTGATGTATTTTAAAAAGTGATATAATGAGGGCAAAAATCGCAGTGAACGTCAAAACCACAGCAGGTGAGGGCTTTTTTCTGCTAAAAAGTCCAAAGAGTAGAAAAGTCAATACAAACATCGTCAGATACAAATTGGAAGGGCCTCTGGCAGAAATACGTACCCCAAAAATCCGAATATGCAGGCCGGTGGGCATCAACACCAGAACAAAAACACCGGATATAAATACAATGATACTCAAAATAGATATAACGAGTAAAATTTTACAGAGTATGTCTCTGTATTTTACTTCTCGACCAGAGTATCCAAGCATTTCGGGCTTACATTGCGTCGCGACCAATCATCCATATTATGTATGATATAAAAAAAACAATTTATTCTAAGGCACAACTTGTAAAATCTTTGAATTTTTTATAGTATCCAGACCTTCTGAAATTTTCGTATTCACCTATCCTTCTGTTAAAAATGAACTCTCCCGCATCTGCGATGAAATTTCTTATCTTGTAAATGCTCTTTATTTCAAGATATTTGGGATTTGGTGTGAGATAATCTTCCCTTTCCTTCAGTCTATTTTGCATCACTGCTGGATGTGTATCGGCAAACATATGCAAAGAATTTTTTTGCCTGAAGATTTCGTCAAGACTTAATTTCTGGATTCCGGACATCGAGTCGGCATTTTTATGATGCCATTTTGTCTGTTCAAGCACTTTTTGTTTCATAACACTTTTTTTCCTCGCCCAACCGTAATGAAACACGTATGCATCAAGCATAACAACACTTAACTTTTTTCCATTTACATATCTGAAGCCTGAAGCATCGTTGTAAGATTCAATCTCTTTGCTATTTCTTATAATTCTTACCTCGTTTCTGACCCAACCTTCTCCCTCATGATAAAGGTCATAACTTCCATAAAAATGCTTGAATTTCAGCGCAAATCCGTCAACATCCCCGGCATTCAAATACTCAGCCAAAGCACATTTTATATAGTTTAAATACCTTTCATGAACCACCTCATCGCCTTGAAGATAGAACAGCCAATCTCCACCTGCAGCTTGTTTCGCAGTATCCGTATAGTATTTAAAAAGCTTACCCCCACCCCGCAGTTCTTCTTTCCATTTCGATTGTATTATTTTTACCTTTTTGCTCTTTATGCTCCTCAGAGCTTCAAGCGTTCCGTCATCCGAATCCACGGCATTGACAACAAACTCATCCACCATTGGCAGTAAAGATCTTATGGATTCTATAAAAGGATAGTCAAGGATTAATCCATTTCTTATAAATGTAAAACCAGAAATTTTCATGTCAATTGATAATTGTACTGTAAAAAAGGTGAACCATCAAATTTTTGCATAATATCATTGAAATCCTCCTATCAATTAAGAACAAAATGTAAAATTGTCCGTTTAATAGAGCAGCGAATACAGAATTATATTCGTGCCAAATTGAAATGCCTTTTCCCTTTTGTAAGCAGGGTCATTATGGTTGGGGGTCCAACCATCGGAGATGTTTGTATTGTATGTGTAAAGCACCCTGAGTTTGCCATTTATGAAAATTCCAAACACACCGGGAGGTCCTTTGTAATGTTCATGAATCTTAGGAGCACCCTTTGAAAAGTTATAAAACATATGAAAGAGTGGGTGAGAAAATGGCACCAGCACAAGCTTTTTATCGGGAAAAACCCTCTTTAATTCCCTTCGTATGAATTTATCCATTCCATAATCGTCATCTATGTAAATAAAACCACCTCTTTTCACATACTTCCTTATGTTATTTACCTCGCTGCGGCTGAATCTCACATTGCCATGCCCTGTTAAAAACAAAAAGGGATACTGAAATATGCGGTCATCATCAAAAGAAAGCACCAATTGGGAATCCGCTGTCTCAACATCAGCGACCCTGCTCCTTACCTCTGACATTAGATTGGGAAGTATATCAGGGTCATTATACCAATCTCCTCCGCCTTGATATTTTATTCTGACAGGTACAAGAACAAATGCAAGTATGAGTATAGGAATCATTGCGCATCCTCCTCATGCTCAATTCTGGAAATAAGAAGTTCCACGTTCTTTCTGTCTTCCATCAAGTTGTAAAATCTTCGGTATTTTTCGGGAGCGAAAAAGGCACCTATAAACGGGTCAAGGAACACCATAACTTGAGTGCCCAAAAACGTCAGTGGCTTGACACTTTCCAGAAATACAATGGCAGGAACCGTTAACTTTCTTCTAACAATGGCCCTGGCGATGTCATCAATCAATTTCAGATCCTCTTTACTCAGACTCTCTCCTTTTTCACTCGCCATACACCTTTCCATTAATTTGTATATTTGAGAGGTTTACATCACTTATAAGTCCGCTACCCCTAATTCTTCTCCCCTTTTTTACAAGAATAACATTACGTGGCGACTCTATGCGTGCAATGCTGTCTATATAGATGAGTTTACTTGTGTACAGAGAATCATGCCTGACTGTACCGACCTTTACGCTGCCTATAGCTTCCATATTTCCTGTTTTTTGATTCAACTTCCCCGAATCTGCAGTTAGAACAGCATAAACACTGCCTGTATCGTCGAAAAATTCGATTTTTATATGGAATGCTGAGATCGTATCTCCTTGCTGAAGCATAGATGAAGCTAAAAGCTCAAAAGACTTTTTATCCCAGTTTTTCTGTATAACCTTTACATTATAAGCTTCATCTTTTTCATTTTTAACAGAATGCTCCTTCGTTTTAGTGCTGCAGCTTAAAAAGAATAAAGCAACCATCAAGGCATATTTCATACAACACGAGCTCTCATCAAATCATGCAGGTGTATAATCCCTATTACCTTTTTATCTTCATCAACAACGATTAAAGCAGTTATGCCGTACTTTTCCATTTTATGAGCAGCATCAACAGCAAGTGCGTTTTTATCAATGGTTTTGGGGTTCTCCGTCATGATTTCTCCCGCTGTTTTAGATAGAAGCGCTGCACCCATCTTCTCAAGCAATCTTCTCAAATCACCGTCTGTTATAACCCCTTTAATGATACCCTGCTCATCAATTACAGAAGTTATACCGCGTTTTCTCGTCATCTCCAAAATAACCTCTCCCACAGGCGATTCCATATACACTCTGGGAACTTTGTCCTCATCTGTCAACATCATATCCCTTACCTTTAACCATATCTTCTTCCCGATAGTTCCACCGGGATGAAACGCTGCGAAATCTTCCAATTTGAAATTCTTTCTCTTCATAAGCGCAATGGAAAGTGCATCGCCCAGAGCCATCATTGATGTGGTTGAAGAAGTCGGAGCAAGGTCATACGGACATGCCTCTCTTTTAATCGGGATGTAGAGCACAAGGTCGGAAAGTCTGGCAAGTTCTGACTCTTTCTTTGAAGTTACGGAGATTATTGGTATATCAAGTCTCTTTATAATGGGTATTAAAAAATGAAATTCATCCGATTCTCCACTTTTGGATATGGCAATGAAAACATCTTCATTGGAAACAATGCCCAGGTCACCATGGAGAGATTCCGTAGGGTGTACAAAAATGGCCGGGGTCCCCAAACTAGTCAGCGTTGACGCAATTTTTTTTGCAACAATACCTGACTTACCAACTCCACTGACGATAACTCTGCCCCTTACTTTCAACAGCAAGTCCACGGCTCGTTGAAATTCTTCACTCAGAGAATCTTTGAGCTCCTTAAGCGTATCAATTTCCACCTGTATGACTCGCTTTCCTTCTTCAATGCTTCCGTTATTTATTGCCAATTTTAAAATTCTCCATTTTCGTATAAACCGGGCCGTATGGCATGAGTTTGCTTTTGTACAATCCAATATATCTAACAGGAAAAGAAAAATTTATATTTTCAACCTTATAATTTGAGAAGTCGATTGTATGTCCTCTCTTTGCCCTTCCGATTGTCACGTGCGGATGAAACTGACGGTCTTCTGCGGAAATACCTAATTTTAGAAGTGATTTCTCAATGATATCCGCAAGTTTCAAGAACTCATTATAGCCTTTTTTTAAGCCAAACCATAAAACACGTGCACGCTTTTTTGACGGAAAACATCCGAACTCTTCCAGTTCTGCTTCAAATGGATTTGATATAAGAGCTGCATCACTTAAGGCACCTTTAAGATCATTAATACGATTTTCTGGGAATTCTCCTATAAACTTTAACGTTATATGTAGATTCTCCATCTTTACCCATTTAACAAAAGGAAAATCAAGTTGAACTTTTTTTATCCTTTGTTCTAACGCATTTCTACCATTATCCGTGATATCCGCTGCCACAAAAAGTCTCATCAATCATTACGGAGGGAGTGGGATTTGAACCCACGATCAGGCTTTCGCCTGATGCGCGATTTCGAATCGCGTGCTTTCGTCCGCTCAGCCATCCCTCCCTTTAAGTATGACACTATTTTCTTCCAGACCCTGCCCGGACGCTCGGGTCTTATATACGACATTGATGAGGTGGCATTGAAGCTCCATACACCAATCCTGTCCGGTTTAAGCAGTTTCATCCTTTCAAAAAAGTCTTCTACATACCCCTCCTGTTCTTTTGACAGAGAGAAAGCCTGCATCCATATTTCCATTTCCTTTTTATTCCTGTGTGCAGTGGCTACTATATTCGGCATTTCTTTCTCCATGAAGGTAATATATTTAGGACCAAGCACAACAGGATATGGGTCTATGGACAATACATCAAGATATCTGATACCCGCATAATCATCCCAGTTGTTATCTTCCGTTGGTAATAAACACAGGGTATTTTTAAGTCCCAATTTCCTTGCATAGCTTACTACATGCTCAATAAAATAGAATTTACTTTTATTTCCAAACTCTTTCAGCAACATAAAAGGGGCTTTATTCATCATTAAATCATATTTATCCAGAAACAAATCCTGACACACGCTGCAAAAGCAAGAAACATCATCTAAATGAGGTTCATCCCAGAAAATGCCGTCAAACCCCATAGAAGCCACTGTTTCAATCCATTTTTCTATAAGCTCAATGGTCTTCGGATTGTTAGGGCAAGCTCCATAGGCTTCATGCCCATTGAATTTTATCTGCCTGATGTCCGGATACTCGTATATCCATTTCGAGTATGCTTCCCCACCAAACAAGCGCAATACTCCCCATGGGTCCGCATAGGCGAGCAATCCGTATTCCTGAGTGAGACCGACCATTTCCTGCACAGAATCTCTAAAAAATTCAAGGTCTCTCTCTGAAAAGGTGTGGATAATGTAATCAAAACCCGATTCTTTTATTGATTTCAAGTCCCTTTTAAAATGTCGTATATCTCTCGTAGAAAAGTAAGAAGTACCAACCTTCATTCCATCAATTCTCCAACCTCTGGAATTATTAATTTAGCCCTGTATTCATCCGACAGCTTAGCTTTAAATTCCAAAGGACTTCCTGTAAGGGCCGGGAATGTTTTGTAATGCATGGGCATAATGTAATCGGGTTTTAGGACATTAACCGCGTAAGCAGCTTCGGCAGGCCCCATGGTAAATAAATCGCCAACAGGGAGCATAACAAGATTGGGCTTATAGAAATCAGCAATCATCGTAAGACCTCCAAACAGACCTGTATCACCTGCATGGTATATTTTAAACCCATTTTCCATTTCAATAACGAAACCTGCAGGGTTGCCAAGCGGTATAAAACTATTACCGTCAATAGCAGTTGAAGAATGCGTGGCCTCCACCATGCAAACCTTTATATTAAATTCTTCATAGCAACCCCCCATATTCATACCAACAGTATTAATACCTTTATTTGCAAGATACATCGCAACTTCATAAATGGCAATTACCTTTGCGCCTGTTCTCTTTGAAATTTTTTCAGTGTCCCCAATATGGTCGGCATGGCCATGCGTGAGTAATATCAAATCCACCTTGTCAATACTGTTTATCAGTTCCGGTTTTCCCGACGGGTTTGTTATCCATGGGTCTATAAACATATGTACTCCCTTTTCTGATATTATTTCAAAAGCGGAGTGACCAAACCATCTTATCTTATTACCCTTAAATCTCAAATCACACCTCCTCTTCTGTAAAAACACCTGTCTTTCTGTATTTTTCTCTTCTTGATGCGAGTAAATCTTCTCCACTTAATTTCGAAAGACGTTCAAATTCATCCATAACTCTTGTTTTAAAATTACTCATGGCAGCATGTATATCCCAGTGGGCTCCTCCAACAGGCTCTGGAATTATACCATCGATTACACCAAATTTCAAAAGATCCTGAGCCGTGAGTTTTAGAGCTTCCGCAGCTTCATTGGCCTTACCTGCATCTTTCCAGAGTATTGAAGCACAGCCTTCAGGGGATATCACCGAATACATAGCATACTCCATTGCCAGAACGGTATTTCCAAGTCCTATGGCAAGAGCACCCCCAGAACCACCTTCTCCTATAATTACAGCTACAAATGGGACATGTATTTTCAACATCGTTCTCAGATTTTCGGCAATAGCCATAGATTGACCGCGTTCTTCCGCATCCATTCCAGGGTAAGCGCCCGGTGTGTCAATAAGAGAAAGCAGAGGAAGTCCATATCTATCTGCCATTTCCATAATTCTCCTGGCCTTTCTGTAACCCTCAGGATGGGGCATACCAAAATTTCTGTAGATTTTCTCCTTTGTATTTCTTCCCTTTTCCTCCGCAATAACAGCTATTTTATTTCCGTTAAGATTTGCAAAACCGGCTATTATAGATGGATCATCTCTGAAAGCTTTATCTCCGTGAATTTCAGAGAATTCCGTAAGAACATTGTATATGTAATCCACTGCATGAGGTCTATCCGGATGGCGTGCAATTTGCACTTTTTGCCATCTCGTCAGATTTTTGTAAAGACCGGATTTGAGCTTTTCAACCCTTGCTTTAAGGCTGGTAAGGTAGTTCAAAAGTTCTTCATCTTTCTTTTCCTTTAGAGACATTTTTATGCTCTCTATCTGCTTCTCCATTTCATACACAGCCCTTTCAAATTCAAGCACTCTCATGACATAACCCCAACAAAAATCAGATGTTTCAGGTTAAACCCTAAAGGAGAATAAAATACATTATACTTTAACGCAATTTTCTTAACGCCGAATTCAACGGATAAGCCAAGAGGATACACTGTAGTATTCCCAAAGGAGAGATCCGTATCCAATTGCACCAATCCCGATATTCTGAGCTGCCTTTTCAGCTCTCTTGTATAAATAATTTTATAAAAAGGCCTGAGTTTTTTTTGTGTATATAGCAATTCTATATCCGGAGCAATAGTATTGCGACCGCTGCTATAGAGAATACCGGCTTTAATACTGTAAGGCTGGCTAAATTTTTCTTTATATCCGACCGCCAATCCGATATTGTTCAAGGACAGACCAGCTAACCATTTTCTGCCCATTTTTCTGATGGCACCAAACGAAAGATTCCAACCCGTAAGTCTATCCTCCCCGCTTGCTGTAGTAAAACCATTCAAGTTAACCCCTACTTTAGTTTCTCGAACACTTACATTTTTTCCAACGCCTATTTTCATTAAATACGGCCTTAAATAAAAATGAGCATCATCTTCGGGTGTTGAACTTTTATACTCAAGTTTGCCCAGGTCTATATATTTAAATGTTAGATTGAAATATCCGGGGTAAAACGCCACTGCATATTCTTTAGTGTCCAGTACTCCCTTGCTCACACCTGATTGCAGAAAAGTGCTTTGAACAAGGGCAGGATTTTCCGGGAAAAAATCTCCATAGGTAGCGGTCTGGAATGGATTCATACTGACCCCTGCAATTGTCATCGCCGCAAAAATTAATATATTTAGCATTATTTACCTCCTAATTTCAAAATTGACTTAATTAATTGAAATTCTTGCTCGTCCTTAAACTTCAGGATAACCGAACCGCTTCCGTTCCTGTTCTTCCTGAGATAAACATTTTTTCCGATAACATCGGAACGCAGATTTATGTATTTTATTCTTGAAATCTTTTTTCTATTTGACTTCTTACTTTCATTGATTATTTTCTGTAACTCCCTGACAGAAAGTCCGTTCTTCGCGGTTAGTGTGGCCAGGCGGACCTGCATATAAGATGGTAGGCCTATCAGAAGCCTGGCATGCCCTGATTGCACAGTCCCTCTAACTATCATTTGCTGAACTTTTTCGTGCAATTTCAGAAGTCTGAGAGAATTGGCAATAGTACTCCTGTTTTTCCCGAATATAGACGAAAGTTGTGACTGTGTGATACCAAATAATTCCATCATTTTCTTATAACCTTTTGCTTCCTCTATGGGATTGAGTTGTCTTCTATCAAGATTTTCTATGAGTGTAAATTTCATTGAGTCTTTTTCATCAACATCCAAAACTATACAAGGAATTTTAGCAAGGCCAGCAATCCTGGCCGCCTTCAATCTCCTTGAACCGGCTACAAGAATATAATTGCCGCTCTTTCTCCTGACAACAACGGGCTGAATTATACCATGCTTTTTGATGGAATCAAGTATATCGTCAATTTCTTCTTCTGTTCTCACTTGATAAGGGTTATCCCCGATCAAATCAGTATTCAAATAAACAAGATTATCTCCATCTGTTGGCAAAAGCGCAGAGAGTCCTTTCCCCAGCCGATTAATTGGCATTTAACACCTCCTCCGCAAGCCTGATATAACTGACTGAGCCAGCAGAATCCGGGGCATATCTAAAAATTGACATACCAAAACCTGGAGATTCCGCAATTCTTATACTTCTGGGAATAACTGTCTGGAAAACCTTTCTGCCAAAATATTTGCGGACATCATCTTCTATCTGCTTTGATAGATTAACCCTTTTGTCATACATCGTCAGAATCAGTCCTCTTATTCTTATATCGGGATTAAAGGCATCTTTTACATATTTTATAGTTCTTGTGAGCTGACTCAAACCTTCAAG
>JALTEL010000175.1 GCA_027073945.1 Caldifarciminota bacterium
GAAATATGCTATCGGTCATGCAAAAGAACGGTTACATAGGAGAGTATGAGTTTATAAATGATGGTAAGGGTGGACAGTATGTGGTACACCTCATCGGAAAGATAAGTAATTGTAAGGCAATTAAGCCAAGACACCCAGCTAAATATATGGAAATGGAAAAATGGGAGAAGAGATACTTACCTGCAGCTGGCATTGGTATCCTATTAATCACAACACCACAGGGTGTTATCGATAATGAAGATGCAAAGAAAAAGAAAATTGGTGGAAGATTGTTAGCATATGTCTATTAGGTGGTAATAATGGTATTGACAGCAAAAACTGAGGAGTACGTGGACGTCCCCGATGGTATCCAAGTAGATGTGGAAGGTTTTAAGGTAAAGATAAGTGGACCAAAGGGAACAATCGAGAGAGAATTTAAGACAAAGGAGCACATCCACATAGATAAAGAGGATAACAAGATAAAGATATGGTCATTGTTCCCGAGGAGAAAAACAGGTGCAATGATTGGAACAATAAGGGGACACATCATGAATATGATCATAGGAGTCACAAGAGGATACAAATACCTGATGAAAATACACTATAGGCACTTCCCCATGAATGTGAGTGTTGACGGAGACAAAGTTGTAATAAAAAACTTCGCAGGTGGGCGTGGAGACAAGTACGCCCAAATACTTGACGGAGTTAAGGTAACTGTGAAAGGAAAGGAAGAGATAATTATAGAGGGAATCGATAAGGAAAAGGTGGGTCAGACCGCAGCGAACATTGAACAGGCAACATTAATAAAGGGCAGAGACCCACGTGTCTTTGTAGATGGTATATACATAGTTGAGAAGGGTGTTGCAAATGAATAATAGGAATGTTCCAAAATTTGTTAAGCAGAATTCACACGCGAAGAAACGTGCCCAGAAGGTGGGCTGGAGAAAACCTAGGGGGATAGATAGCCTCCAAAGGAAACATGTTAAATCAAAGGGCGCTATACCAAGGATTGGGTACTCTGCCCCGAAATCAATGAGAGGCCTTCACCCAAGTGGGTATGAAGAGATTTACGTAAGGACGATTTATGATCTAGAAAAGATTGACCCAACAAAACAGGTGGCAAGAATATCTGCAACCGTTGGAAAAAGGAAAAAACTCATGATACTGAAAAAAGCTGATGAAATGAAAATAAAGGTACTCAATAGGTGAACAAAATGGAACTGTCAAAGGTTAAGAAATTAACTGCTAGGACATTTGATGTCGGCCTTTCAAGGATAAAGATAGTGGATGAGGAAAAGGCAAAGGATGTCTTAACAAGGGAAGATGTTAAAAGAATGGTTAAGACAGGAGTTATAGTCATTAAAAAGAAGAGAGGAACCAGTAGAGCAAGAGCTAGAGTCCTGGACAAAAAGAGAAAAGCTGGGAAGAGGAGAGGTCCAGGGAATAGGAAAGGTAAAAAAACCGCAAGAAAACCCAAGAAGGAGTCGTGGATAGAAAAGGTTAGATCACTAAGAAAAGTATTAAAACAAACCAGACCTGAGGATTATAGAAAGTTGTATAGGATGGTTAAAGGTGGTTACTTCAGAAACAAAAAACATTTGTTGAATTACATAAGAGGTGTTAAGTAATGGCAGATTCAGCCGTGTATAGAGTCAAATTTAGAAGAAGAAGAGAAGGCAAGACCAACTATAATAAGAGACTTGCCAGTGTGAAATCTGGGTTACCTAGACTTGTGGTTAGGGTAAAGCATAAGCAGGTTATTGCTCAAATAATAAAATTTAATCCAAAGGGAGATGAAGTTATCGCATCAGCGACATCCCTTGAGCTAAAAAAGTATGGTTGGGATGGTCACACTGGAAACGTAGTTGCATCTTACTTGACTGGACTGCTGATTGGTAAAAAGGCACAAAAAGCAAAAATAACCGAAGTTATACTGGACATCGGATTACACACACCAGTTCCTGGATCAAATGTTTACGCTGTATTAAAAGGTGCTGTGGATGCAGGTGTCTCAATCCCACACTCAGAGGAGATACTACCAAGCGAAGATAGGATTATGGGGAACATAATCGCAGAGTATAGAGGAATACCTCACTTGTCAGATAAAGTCAAGGAGATAAAAGAAAAAATACTCAAAGAATGAAAGGTGATTGAATGAGAGATAACGATAATGAATGGGTCCCAAAAACAAGATTAGGGAAGATGGTCGTCAACGGTGAAATAAAGACCATGGATGACGCACTGAAGACACTGCTCCCAATAAGAGAACCTGAAGTAGTTGATATGTTATTACCAGAACTTCAGAGTGAAGTTATAGACATAAGTTTAGTTAGGAGAACAACCGACTCTGGAAGAAAATCAAAATTCACCGCGACGGTTATAGTTGGGAATAAGAATGGATTTGTTGGAGTCGGAACTGGGAAAGATGTCAATGTTAGGCCCGCAATAGAGAAAGCAACAAGAAATGCCAAACTCAACATAATAAAAGCGAGGATGGGTTGTGGTTCATGGGAATGTATGTGCGGTGGCCACCATTCAATACCCTACACAACAGAGGGAAAATGGGGTTCTGTTAAAGTGAAGCTATTCCCGGCACCTAAAGGAACAGGTTTGGTCATAAGTGATACTGGAAAGAAGGTTCTCGAAATGGCAGGAATTAAGGACGTCTGGTCCAAAACATGGGGTGACACAAGAACTGTTTACAACTTCGCATTCGCTGTTTGGGATGCACTGAGAAACTTGAAGAAGACAAGGATCCCAGACCATGTGATAATACACGCTGAAAACGTTCCAGTTGAAACAAAGCAGGAAGAGGAAGGTGTTAAGGAATGAGAAGATTGGCCGTAATCCAGATAAGAGGATTGATAAATGCACCACAAGTGATCAAGGACACACTTAAAATGATTAGATTAACAAGAGCCAATCACTGCGTAATTGTTAATGACTCCCCCAAGTACGTGGG